>DASYZY010000165.1:0-11752 GCA_035945735.1 Thermoplasmata archaeon | reverse complement strand
CGACCGAGACGCCCGATTCGCGAAGCTCGGCGGCGAGCGTCCGGCTGACGAGATCGAGCGCCGCTTTGCTCGAGCCGTAGCCGCCCCAGCCAGGGTAGGCCGCGACCGCCGCATCGCTGGAGACGTTCACGACGAGCCCGTGGGCGCTTGAGAGAGCGGGCAGGGTCTGCTGGACGAGACCGAGCGGGGCCACGACGTTGACCTCGAACACGTCGCGCAGGCGTTCGAGCGGGAACTGGCCCAGCGCCGGCCGGGGGGATGGCCCTAGCTCGGAGGCGCCGTTGAAGAGCAGGTCGAGCCGGCCGAGGCGCTCGACCTCCCCGGCGATCCGGGATCGGAACGCGGCCTCCCGCAAGTCCCCCGCGAGGAGCAGTACCCGGGCTCCCATCGACCGGCAGGGCTCGGCGGTCGCCTCGAGCTCCTTCACCGTACGAGCGGCCAAGAGCAAGTGGACGCCGGGTTGCGCGACCTGGCGTGCCACGACTCGACCCAGGCCACGGCCGGCGCCGGTGATCAGGAAGACTCTCTCGCCCGCAAGGGCCCTCGCACTGACGGCCGCGCTCACCGACGGTGCTCCCGGGGACGGATCAGGAAGCGGCACACCCCATCGCCCTGGACGACCCGGTGGGTCGTCGAGACGTTCGCGTCCAAGAGGGAGGCGAAGAGTCGCCGCTCGGTCTCGCACGCTTCCGGAAACCGCTCGGCGAGGGCGAAGATGGGGCAGTTGTGCTCGGTCAGCTCGCAGGTCCCCCGGCGTTTCCCCCCATACTCGGCCATGTAGCCCTCTTCGTCCCGGAGGCGGGCCAGCGTTCGCACGCGCTCGGCGAGCTCCGGCTGACGGAGCTGGGGCCGGTGGCGGGCCTGGACCTCGGCGGCCCGCTCCTGCAGGAGCTCCGCGACCGCCTCGCGACCGAGCCGGCGCTCGACGAACTCGAGCGCCGAGACCGAGAGCTGCGAGTAGGCCTGGGGGAAGAGGCGCCGGGCCTCCGGTCGCAACGCGAACCGGTGCCGGGGCCGGCCGATCCGCCCGGTCTCGAGCCGCCGCTCCACCAGCCCGTGCGACTCGAGCTCGGCGAGGTGCCGCAGCACGGCCACCCGCGAGACGTGCAGCTCGCTCGACAGCTCGTCGAGCGACGCATCCCCGCTGCGTTTCAGGGCGAGCAGGATCGCCTTCTTGGGCGAACTGAACGGCGCGGCGAGCTCGAGGGCCGAGGCGCTCATGCCGGGGAGACGGCCCGGGGGTTCATAAACAAACTCGTTAATAAACGTCCGAAACCCACCGGGCCCGCCGTCGACGGCGGCCGACCCCGGCGCGAAGCTCAAGAACCGGTGCGCCCAGGGTAGGGGGCATGATCACCCAGCTGACCGGCAATGGCCGGGTGCTGCTCACGCTCAACGACTCCGGGGAGTGGAGCGAGCTGTTCTACCCCTACCCTGGGGAGTTCCAGCACCTGCACGAGATGCGGCTCGGCATCTTCGATGTCGCCAACTCCCGCTTCCACTGGCTCGAGGAGGGCTCCCCGGTCCCGCACGAGACGGTGCTTGAGCGGGCCACCTACGCGCCCGAGACCCGCTGGAACGGCGACGGCTTCCATCTCGCGGTGCAGGATTTCGTCCATCCGAACCACGACCTCCTCGTCCGGGTGCTCCGGCTCAAGGCGGCCGAGGGCCGGGACTTCCGCCTCTTCCAGTACCAGGCGCTGAACATCGGGGAGGCCTCGTACATGGAGACCGCCTACCTTGACCCGGAGGAGGCGTCGATCGTCCACTACAAGCGGGCGTGGTACTTCGAGTTCTTCAGCCACCCCAAGTTCGACGCGGCGGCCTGCGGCGAGCACACCGTCCGGGGGCTGCGGGGCACCTTCGTCGATGCGGAGGACGGAACGCTCTCTGGCCGGAACATCAGCCACGGGGCCGCCGATAGCGCGCTGCAGTGGAACCTGCGCGGCGCCGGGGACCGCGAGCAGATCGTCCGCAGCTACGTCGCGCTCGGCAACAAGCGCGAGGCGGTCCAGCAGCTGCGCCATTACGTGAAGGAGGGCGATCCCGCCCGCTTCGAACGCGAGGCGCAGGCGTTCTGGGGCACCTGGGTGGCGCGTCACCCGATGCGCTCGACGGCGGGGCTGTCGGACCCGGCCCGAGCGCTGTACCGGGCGAGCGTGCTCGTCATGAAGCACGTCGCCGGCTCCAACGGTTCGATCATCGCCTCCCCCGACACGCGCTCGCTCGTCGTCGGCGGGGACACGTACAACTACTGCTGGTGGCGCGACGGCGGCTACGTCGCCAAGGCGATGGACGAGGCCGGGCTGTACGAGAACGCCCACCGGTTCCTCGAGTTCGCGGCCGCTTGCCAGCGCCCGGACGGCTCCTTCCTGCACCGGCACTTCCCCGACGGCGCGATCGGCAGCACCTGGCACCCCCCGCCCTTCCTGCAGATCGACCAGACCGGCACCGTCATCGCCGCGGTCTGGCACCACTTCAAGCGGCGCACCGATCTCGAGATGCTGCTCGACCTCTGGCCGATGGTCAAGCAGGCGGCGAACTTCCTCGTCGGCTTCCGCGATATGGCCACCGGGCTCCCCCGGGCCAGCTACGACCTCTGGGAGGAGCGCGATGCGATCCACGCCTACTCCACCGCGGTGGTCGCGCACGCGCTCGAGCGGGCGGCGCGGATCGCGATGGAGCTCGGCAAGAACGGCGATCCGTGGCGCGTGGCGAGCCACGAGGTGCAGTCCGCCGCGCTGACCCACCTGTGGGACGCCGAGGCCGGTCGGTTCCGCCGGAGCATCGCCCCCCTCGACGATCGGCTCGACTCCTCGATCCTCCTCGCCCTCAAGCTCGGGCTCGTCGACTGGGCCGACCCGCGAGCGCGCCAGACGGTCGATGCCATCGAAAGGCGCCTGTGGAGCCCGAAGGTCGGCGGGCTCGCGCGGTACGAGGGGGACGCCTACTACGGGCGGGAGAATCCCTGGGTGATCTGCACGCTGTGGCTCGCCGAGTCGCGACTGCTCCTGGGGGAGCGCGACCGCTGCCGGGAGCTCATCGAATGGGTGGCCGGCCACGCGCTCCCGACCGGCCTCCTCCCGGAGCAGGTCGACTCGGAGACGGGGGAGCCGCGGAGCGCGACGCCGCTGACCTGGTCGCACTCCACGTTCGTCGATGTGGTCCACAAGTACCAGCGCTCCTTCACCACGGCCGTCCCCGAGGAGGAGTGAGGACGCCGCCCCATCGATGAGGTTCCGCGGAGATCGGCTCGCCCCGGGCAGTCCCGGCATCGAGCCCCGCTGGTCGCACGGCGACAAGGTCGGCGTCGGCACCAGCTATTCGGCCGACTCGAAGGTCTGGTTCACCCTCTGGCGCGGCATCCTCTCCGAGTGCTACTACCCCACGATCGACCGGCCCCAGCTGCGCGACCTCCAGTTCCTGATCTCCGACGGCTCGAGGTGGTTCCAAGAGGAGCGCCGCCACCTCGAGCTCGAGGTCAAGCCGCTCGCCTCCGACGCGCTCGGATACCGGGTGGTGGGCAAGGACCCCGAGGGGCGCTACTCGCTCACGAAGGAGGTGATCACCGCCCCCCACCTGCCGGTGGTGCTCCAGCATGTACGGTTCCAGAACACCTCCCACCACCCCGGCCTCAAGCTCTACCTCCTGGCCGCGCCGCACCTGGACGGCGGCGGCGCCGGCAACAGCGCGTACGTGGTCGAGATGCCCGGCCGGGAGCTCCTCGTTGCCGAGCGGAACGGGTTCTGGGTCGCGCTCGGGGCGAGCACCCCGTTCGAGCACCTGTCCTGCGGCTACGTCGGCGAGAGCGACCTCTGGACCGACCTCGAAGCGCACCACCGGATGACCTGGGAGTTCGACCTGGCTCCGACCGGCAACATCGCGCTCGGGGCCGAGATCGCGCTCCCCTCCTCGGGCGAGTTCACCCTGGCTCTCGCCTTCGGCCGGGGCCTCTCGCACGCGGTCTCGGCACTGCTGCCGGCCCTGACGACCCCGTTCGCCAGCCACAAGGAGCGGTTCCTCGAGCAGTGGGGCCGGGCCGCGAAGAAGGGGATCGCCCTCGGGGGCCGGCGCTCCTCGCTCTACCGAACGAGCATCGGGCTACTGCTCGCCCACGAGGACAAGACCTTCCCCGGGGCGTTCATCGCGTCGACGGCGATCCCCTGGGGCAACACCAAGGGCGACGAGGACCGCGGCGGCTACCACCTCGTCTGGACCCGGGACCTCTGCCAGGTGGCCGGCGGCTTGCTCGCCTCGGGGCATGTGGAGAGCGCGCTCCGCAGCCTCGTCTACCTCGCCGCGAGCCAGCAGAGCGACGGCGGCTTTCCCCAGAACTTTTGGCTCAATGGGGATCCCTACTGGCGGGGCGTCCAGCTCGACGAGGTCGCGCTCCCCATCCTGCTCGCCGGCCACCTCGACCGCGCCCATGGGCTCGAGCAGTTCGATCCGTACCCCATGGTGCTCGCCGCCGCGCGGTACCTCGTCGAGCGCGGCCCGGCGACCGCGCAGGAGCGGTGGGAGGAGTCGAGCGGCTATTCGCCCTCGACGCTCGCCGCGGTCATCGCCGCTCTCGTCGTAGCCGCGCGCTTTGCGCGCGAGCGCAACGACGGCGGCGTGGCCCGCTTCCTGGAGGAGTACGCCGACTTCCTCGAGGAGCGGGTCGAGCAGTGGACGGTCACGACGCAGAGCACGCTGGTCCCCGGCGAACCGCGCCACTACGTGCGCATCCTGCCGGCCGATCCCTTCGACCCCCACGCCCCGGAGGAGGTGGAGAGCGCCAGCTACTCGCTCATGAACCAGCCCCCCGGCACGTCACCGGTCCTGGCGCGGGACGTGGTCGATGCGGGCTTCCTCGAGCTGGTCCGCTTCGGCGTGCGTCGCGCCGACGATCCGCTCATCGAGTCCAGTGTCCGGGTCGTCGACGCCCGCCTCAAGGTGCTCACGCCCGAAGGGCCGGTGTGGCACCGCTACAACGGCGACGGGTACGGTGAAAAGCCCGACGGGACGGCGTACGCTACCTGGGGAGTGGGACGCGCCTGGCCGCTGCTCACGGGCGAGCGCGGCACCTACGAGCTCGCGGCCGGCCGAGAGCCCGGTCCATACCTCCGGGCGCTGGAGAAGTTCGCCGGCGCGACGGGACTCCTGCCGGAGCAGGTCTGGGACTCTCCGGACCTGCCGCGCATGCACCTGACCCTGGGGGCGCCCACGGGTAGCGCGCGTCCTCTACTGTGGGCCCACGCCGAGTACGTGAAGCTCCTGCGTTCGGCGCACGACGGGACGGTCTTCGACCGCGTGCCCGAGGTCCATGCCCGGTACGCCGCCGGCTCGACGCCGGACCGGAAGCTGGGCGAGGTCTGGAAGCCGAACCGGCAGCCCGCGCGCGTCCGGCGGGGCCGTCCGCTCCGCATCCTGGCCCCGGAGCGGTTTCGCCTGCACTGGTCGCCGGACGGCTGGAGCACGGTCGAGGACACCGAGTCGGTGGCCAGTGGGGTCGGCGTCGAGTTCGTCGACCTGGAGCTGGGGGAGCGCGTGCGCGGTCCGATCGTCTTCACCTTCTACTGGACCGGACGAGCGGAGTGGGAAGGCCGGGACTACCGGATCGAGCTCGTCGACGGCGCCGGGTCCGGCTAGCGGTCCTTCACGAGCTGCGCGATCAGCCGCTCGGTCCTGGGATCGGCCCGGACGGGCACCTCGGGACGAGGGGTGTCGAGCCAGTGGGTGGGCGCGCTCTCGCCGGTGATCCCTCGGAACTCCTCCCGCCATCGCTCGGGTAGCCGCCCATCGGCGCTGTGGATCCAATGGCCGCCGGCCAGCTCGGCGGCCGCCCCGGCGAGGGCACGGCTCACGTTGCCGGGGACGTACCCGCCCCCGCCGGTCTCAACGAGCGCGGCGCCGACCTCGTGGGCCACGGCGTGGATCTGGTTCACCGCAACGCGATAGCCGGCGACCGAGTAGCGAAGTCCGGCGAGCGGATCGCCGGCGCACCCATCCACCCCGGTCTGAAGTACGATGAGCCGGGGCCGGAACGCCCGCAACCGGGGAAGAAAGAGCGCTTCGATCGTGCGCAGCAGCTCGGCGTCGCCGGCGCCCGGCGCCAGCGGGACGTTGACCTTGAGCCCGGCCCCGTCCCCGCTACCGGTCTCGGTCACTTCGCCGGTGCCGGGCCAGAGCGTGCGGGGGTCCTGGTGGACGTCCAGGTCGAGGACCCGGCCGTCGCCGTAGAAGCCGTACATGACCCCGTCGCCGTGGTGGACGTCGACGTCCACGTACGCGACCTGCTTCACGCCGGAGGCCAGCGCGCCCGAGATCGCGCAGGCCACATCGTTGAGGATGCAGAAGCCGCTCGCCGCGCCCGGGCGGGCGTGGTGGAGCCCCCCCGAGGGCTGCAGCGCGTGCGCGCGAGGGTGGGCCAGCGCTCGCTCGGTCGCCCGGATCGTCGCGCCCGCGATCCGCGCGGCCGCCTCGTAGCATCCGGGGAAGCTGGGGGTATCCCCGGCATCCAGGAACTTCCGCTCGCCGGAGTCGGAGATGGCGCGAAGCTCGGTCAGATACTCGGGGGTGTGGAAGCGTTCCAGCTGTTCCGGGCTCGCCAGCGGGCAGTCGTCCTCGAGCACGCGGGGTACCGCATCGTTGGAGAAGAAGCCGGCCTCGACGAGCAGCGTCACCGCCAGCCGGCGGCTCCGCTCGGTGAACGGGTGGCCCAGGCCGAACTCGTACAGGAGGAAGCGGTGGTCCCAGCTCACCGTGACGGGGCAGACGGAGCCTTCCTCGGGCACGTTCCTTACCAGCCGACTGCGCGCGTCGGGCTCGGGAGCCCTAGGGCTGGGCTACGCCGGAGCCGTTGTTCCGTTCGCGCCAGAGCTCGAGGATATCGGCGAGCGTCCGCTCGAAGGGTATCGAGGGCGACCAGCCCAGTCCTCGAAGCTTCTCGATGGACGCGAGGTGGACGGGCTCGTCCCCGGGCCTCAGGCGCGCCGTATCGGTCTCCACCACGATCGGGCGCCGGGCCAGCGCCAGCAGCGAATCCAGTACGGAGCGCACCGAGCGCGCCTCCCCACTGCCCAGGTTGTACGCCTCGCCGGCAACCCCGCGACGCTCGACGGCCACCATCGCCCGCACGGCGTCGCGCACGTCGGCGATGTCGCGTTTGCGGTCCAGATTGCCCACGCGGATCGCCCCGGCGACATGGTCGCTCTCCAGCCGGGCGACCTGACTGGCAAAGTCGTTGCAGCTGTCGCCCTGCTTGCCGGGGCCGGTCGTGCCGAAGATGCGAAGCCGCAGGACCCGGCTGTCGAAGCTGCGGTGATACTGGTAGCACAGGAGGTCGGCCGCCGCCTTGCTCGCCCCGTACGGGCTCGTGGGGAGCAGCGGGGCCTCCTCCGGGGTCGGCACCTGGGTGGGAGCGCCGTACTCGGTCCCGCTCCCGGCGAAGACGAAGCTGGCGCCGGGCGCGTACCGCCGCATCGCCTCGAGGGCGTGCAGCGTACCCAGCAGGTTGACGGCGAAAGTTCCGGCCGGGTCCTCGAACGAGCGCTGCACGAAGGCCTGGCCCGCGAAGTGGAAGATTGCGTCCGGACGGAACTCTTCGATCGCCCGGTCGATCGAACCGCGCTGGGTCACATCCACCGAACGGAGCTCGGCGACGGGCCAGCTCGGACAGCCGGCCGGCGACGTCGGCCGACCGAGATACGTCCCCCGAAGCTCCCAGCCGTCCCGGCGCAGGGTCTCCCCGAGGTACGAGCCGAGGAAGCCGGTGGCCCCGGTCACGAGCGCTCGCGCCATCGTCCCTCGCCGGGCCCCTCGGAAGCCGGTTAATATCGGTTCCGGCGGGGCCTCACGGCCTTGGGACCGCCTCGCCGGCTCTCGACGGCGCCCGCCGGCGCAACTGGTATCCTCCGTTCCCGGTCGGCGCCGCCATGCCCCAGGACCCGGCGGGAAAGCGAGCGCTCATCACCGGGATCACGGGGCAGGATGGGAGCTACCTCGCCGAGCAGCTGCTCGCCAAGGGCTACCGGGTGTACGGACTCGTTCGCCGGCTTTCCACCCCCAACACGCGCAACATCGCGCACTTCGTCGACCGGGTCGAGCTCCTGGACGGCGACCTGCACGACCCGGCCTCGCTCGACAGCGCGATGCGCGCGGCCGAGCCGGACGAGATCTACAACCTCGCCGCCCAGAGCTTCGTCGGGGTCTCGTTCAACCAGCCCGTGGTGACGGGGGAGGTCACCGGCCTCGGCACGGTCCGGCTCCTCGAGGCGATGCGCAGCCATGCCGACAAGGCCCGCTTCTACCAGGCCGCCTCGAGCGAGATGTTCGGCAAGGTCCACGAGACCCCCCAGACCGAGCGGACCAGCTTCCATCCCCGGAGCCCGTACGGTGTGGCGAAGGTCTTCGCGTACTGGGCGGCCGTGAACTATCGCGAGAGCTATGGGCTCTTCGTGAGCAACGGGATCCTGTTCAACCACGAGAGCCCGCGGCGCGGACACGAGTTCGTCACCCGCAAGATCTCCGACGGGGTCGCCCGCATCCACCTAGGCCTGGCCCAGAAGCTCCGGCTCGGCACGCTCAGCACCCGGCGCGACTGGGGCTTCGCCCCCGAGTACGTCGACCTCATGTGGCGCACCCTTCAGGCGGGCACGCCCGACGACTTTGTCGGCGCCACTGGCGAGACGCATTCGGTCGAGGAGTTCGCCCAGCTGGCCTTCGCCCGGGTCGGCATCACCGACTGGCAGAAGCACGTAGAGATGGATCCGAAGTTCCGCCGACCGGCCGAGGTGGATCTGCTCTGCGGCAATGCGACGAAGGCGGCGCAGGAGCTCGGCTGGGTGCCCAAGGTGCGGTTGCCGGAGCTGGTCCAGATCATGGTCGACAACGACGTCGCCCTGCTCGCGGGACACGCTCCGGCGGCGGCCGCAGGCGGCCCGGCCGCCGCAAGCCGTTAAGCCGACTTGCCCCTGCCGGAGTCACTGGCATGCGGGTGGCCATCGCCCTCTCGCTCCTTCTCCTCCTGACCGCGAGCGCGCCGCTCGCCGCCGGGACCTCCGTACTGCACTCCCCACCGCGTGGGAGCATACCCCTCGCCGCGGCGGTGGCGGACCATGCTCCAACCCTCCCGGCGGTCGCCGGCCAGGGTTCGCCGGCCCCGCGGGACTCCTCGCTGCTCCCGTCGAGCTTCTTCAACACGACCGTTCTCTCGCCCGGCGGTCGGCCCCTCGGCGTACCGGAACCGGTTTCGGTGATCGGCTCCGAGCCGCAGCCCTCGCGGCCCCCGACCGTGCCGAGCGAGGTCCAGTTCCTGGTGAACGTCAGTTCCGGGGCGGCCCGCCAGAACTTCGCGGTGCCGGCCGGTGGCCCCTGGGCGAAGATCCTGCTCAACTTCACCGGATCGGTCATCCCCGACGTCTACGACTCGTCGTACCGGGCGTACGTCGATGGGGTGCTCGTTATGTTCGGGACGACCCCGGAGTACGGCACCTGGACGGTGCTGAGCGACCTCACGCGGTACTCGGCGCTCTTCCACGGTAACGTCAGCTTCTACTTCCAGCTCTCCGCCGCCGACATCACCGGCCACTTCCTGGAGAACGTCTCGCTCCTGTTCTACCCGCTGCTCCCCGGTGAGGCGCCACCGGTCGTCGCCGGCTCGATCCTGCCGTTCTGGACAACGCCGTACGTGCACTCGGCGACGCCCGTGGTCTGGGCGGACGTCAGCGTCCCGAGCAACGTCACCAACGCGAGCCTCGAGCTGTGGACCTACGGCTTCGGGCCCCAGGACGAGTTCTGGTACCTGCAGAACCCGAACTTCCGGGGCCTGCAGGTCAGCGTGGACGGCACCCGCGTCCTCACGCTCCTCCCATTCGAGTACATCAACACCGGCGGCATCGATCTGTTCCTGTGGCGGCCGGTCACGTCCGTCATGACCTCGAACGACCGCGCCGTGCAGTTCGACGCGACCCCGATGCTCGGGCTGCTCGAGGGCACCCACAACATCTCCGTCTCGATGGAGGGCATCACCTCGCCCGGCGACACCTGGCTCGTCGGCGCGAATCTGTTCATGAACACGAGCGCGGGCACCGGTCCGGCCGCCACGACGCTCTTCCACTACTCCGGGGAGACGAAGGTGAGCGCGGGGCTCGACGAGCGCGTGAACTACACGTACCAGTACGGTAGCCGGATCTCGACCGCCGCCGGCACCGAATGGGCGAACGAGACCCTCGTGGGGCTCTTCTCGAGCAACATGACCGAGGTGGGCGCTTGGCAGAACCTCTCGCTCGTCGAGCGCCAGAGCGCGAACTCCTCCCTCGTCCTCGGCTCGACGCTCGACCGTTCGCTCCAGGTGCTCAACTTCCCCTTCGCCGCGGATCTATCCGGCACCTTCGTCCTCACCGGCACGACGGGCGGCGGCTACCCCGAGTTCGGCAACTTCACCACCGAGCTCCTCAACGTGGTCCAGGACTGGAACCAGAGCCTGAGCTCCAGTGCCAAGAGCGGCGCGCTCCCGGCCGCCGTCGCCTCGTCGCATCTTTCCCTACGCCTGGACGGGGCGAGCGGCGTCTACGGTGGCACCGAGGAGCTGACCAGCCCGGGAACCCCCGTCATCACCGGCTTCACGAGCGACGTGGCGGCCAATCCCAAGACGGTGAGCTTCACGGAGTCCCGTTCCGGCGCCCAGGGCAACTCCCTGCACTCGATCGTGGGCGATGCCTACAACCCCCCCGGCCCGTACAACGTCGAGTCGATCACCACCAACGAGCTGACCGCCTCCGTCGGGGTGACCCTGCTCCTCTCCAGCACCTCGCTCGCTCCGCAGGCGCCGCTCACGCTGACCGCCGTCGCGAGCGGTGGCTCCGGCTGGATCGACTACGCCTGGAGCGGGCTCCCGCCGGGATGTACCAGCTTCGACTCGGCCGTGCTCTCCTGCCACCCTAGCACCCCGGGTACCTACTACCCGGCGGTCACGGCCACCGATGCCCTGGGGGACTCCAACTTCGCGCGCTCTGTGCCGCTCACCGTGAGCGCAGCGGTGGCCGCCCAGATCACCGGGCTGCCGTCCGCGACCGATCAGGGCGTGACGCTCCAGCTCGAGGCCTCGGTCACCGGCGGGATCTCCCCGTACAGCTGCAGTTGGTCGGTCGATGCGGCGTTGATCCAGATCCAGCCCTGTTCCCAGGCCTTCACCTACGTGCTGAACGGGAGCTCTCCGCTCAACCTCTCCCTGCTGGCCAACGACTCGGTGGGCTCGCTGTCCCCGCTCGCCTCGGCCCAGCTCACGGTGAATGCGCCTCCGTCGGTCGCCTTGCTCGCTCCGCCGTCCTCGGCGGTCGTCGGCGCTTCGGTGCGGTTCGAGAGCTCGGTGCTCGGGGGCACCGGTCCGTTCCTGTACAGCTGGGGAGTCGATGGCGTGCTCTCCGCCCCGACCGCGAGCTCGGAGTTCAACTACACCTTCACGAAATCCGGCAACCACCAAGTGACGGTGGCCCTCCGCGACGCGGCCGGCCTCGCCGCCGATGCCTCTCCGGCCACCGTGCTGGTCTCCACCCCCAGCTCGGTCGCGTCGACCTCCTCGAGCACGCCCGGCTACTGGCCCTACGTCGCCGCCGCCGGCTGGGCGGCCGCGGCCGCCGCCGCGGTCCTCCTCCTGCTCCTGCGCCGACGACCGCCGAAGGCCCGCTCCCCGCCCCGCCCGGCCTACTCCGAGCGGCCCAAGCCGGGCCCTCCGTGACCGGGCCGTCCCGCGGGCCGGCGTTCCGGGACG
>DASYZY010000164.1:0-10080 GCA_035945735.1 Thermoplasmata archaeon | reverse complement strand
CTGCGCAATGGTCGGACCGAGCGCCTCGGACGGCAGCGCGAGGTAGAAGACCCGGTTGCCGGGCAGCTTCTCGCTCCGCTCGATCTCCTCGATGCGCGCCCGGAGCGCGCGGTAGCCCTCGGGACCACCATCGCCTAACGAACAGTACTCGAGCGTCTTTTCGGTCCAGCTGCGCAGTTCGGAGGCGGTGCCCGCCTTCGCCTCCGTGAGCGAGCCCAGGCACAGCGTCCGGAACTCGGCGTCGGTCATCGCCTGACGGGCGCAGCCGAGCACCCGCAGCGAGCCGGAGCGCTTCGGAAGCGACCGGGCGAGCGTGTAGAGGGAGCCGACGAGCTTGCGCTGCATCAGATCGCCGGTCGCGCCGAAGACGATGAACAGATGCGGTTCGGGCGGGGCTCGGGGCATTCGGCTACTCCGTCGTGATGGCGTGGCCACCGAAGCGCTGGCGCATCGCCGACAGGAGCTTCTCGGCCAGCGGGTCCTTCTCGCGCGAGCGGATGCGCCGCTCGAGCGACATGAGGATCACCGGCGCCGAGACGTTCAGGTCGAGCGACTCGACCGCCGTCCAGCGCCCCTCGCCGGAGTCCTGGACGACCGGCGCGATCTGGGCGAGCCCGACCGGGTCGGCGAGCGCCGCGGCGGTGAGGTCCAGCAGCCACGATCGCACCACGCTGCCGCGCTGCCAGATCTTCGAGACCTGCGCGAGGTCGAGCGCGTACTCGCTCTTGGCGGCGAGGATAGCGAACCCCTCGGCATACGACTCCATGAGCCCGTACTCGATCCCGTTGTGGACCATCTTCACGAAGTGGCCGGATCCCGTCGGCCCGACCCGGCCCCAGCCGGCATCGGGCGCCGGGGCCAGCGCCTCGAAGATCGGGCGCAACCGGTCGACGTCGGCCGCGTCGCCACCGATCATCATGGAATACCCTTCGGTCAGCCCCCAGATCCCGCCGCTGGTGCCGACATCTAGGAACCGGAATCCGTGGGCGGTGACCTTGCCCGCCCGGACGAGAGTGTCCTTGTAGTACGAGTTCCCCCCGTCGAGGATCACGTCACCGGGGGATAGGAGCGGCAGAAGGGCGTCGAGCGCCTCGTCGGTGGGGGCCCCGGCCGGGACCATCAGCCAGACGGCGCGAGGCGTCTTGAGCTGCTTCACGAGATCGGAGTAGGTGTAGGCTCCCACGACTCCCGTGGACACCGCCTGATCGACCACCTCCTTGTGTCGGGCGTACCCCACGACCCGATGACCGGCCTTCACGAGCCGCGCCGACATGTTTCCGCCCATCCGACCGAGACCTACCATCCCGAGCTCCATACTCCGTGATCCCTCCTCGAGCGTGAACTCAGGGGCCCGACGCGACCGACCGCGTGAGGCTCTCGAGCGCGGAAATCGGGTCCCGGCCGAGCTGGACCCGGAAGAGCCGGCGGCCCTTCTGCTCGAGCGCCTGGGCGTCGCCGTCGGCCTGGGCCCGAATGATCTTGCCGAAGCTCCCGTGGCCCGCGGGCAGCTCGAGCGCCTCCGATGGCTCGTCCACGAGCTGCAGGAACAGCCCGCTCGCTGGACCTCCCTTGTGGAGCTGCCCCGTCGAGTGCAGGAAGCGCGGGCCGTACCCGAGGGTCGTCGAGACGCGGAGCCGCCGCCGCAGGGCCGACCGCAAGGCTCGCAGTTTCTCGTCGATCCGGTCGGACGGGGCCAGGAACGCCTGGATCGCGACGTAGTCGCCGACGTTGGCCTCGGCCAACCACCGCGCCAGGCCGCTCGTGTACTCCCAGCTCGGACCGACCGGGAGAGCCACGACGCCCCCACTGGGCGCGGGAGCGTCCGCGCTCATCGCGCGTCGGGCGAGCTCCTTCGCCAGCTCAACATCGGGCTGGTCGAAGGGGTCGATCCCTACGATAACACCCGCCGCCGCGACCGCAAACTCCCATCGGAAGAACTCGGCCCCGAGCTCGTGCAGGTCGTCGAGGGCGAATCGGAGCACGGGAACCCCGGCGGCCCCGGCGAGCGCCGCCCCGGTGTCCAGCTCGCGAGCCTCCTCGCTTCGGAACCGGAGCTCGACGACGACGCGATCCCTCGAGTTGGTGGCCTCGAAGGGCGCCACTTCGCCGGCCACGGGGACGATCCCCTTGCCGGTCTTCCCGGTGCTCTCGGCGATGAGCTGCTCGGCCCAGGCCGGGAACCCGCTCAGAGCCGGGCTCACCACGAAGGTGACCTTGTCCCGCCCGTGCACGGCCAATTCGCCGAGTGCGGCTCCCAGCTGGAAACCGGGATGCTTGGAGGCCGGAACGGCCGGGGAGCAGGACTCGGCCATTTCGCGCGCTCGCTGAAGTAGCTGGCGCACGTCGACGCCGGCGATCGCCGCGGGCACCAGTCCGAACTCGGTGAGAGCGCTGTACCGGCCGCCCACATCCGGTGGGGCGAGGAAGCAGTGCCGGAACTGGTGCTGCTTCGCGAGGGTCTCAAGCGGTGAGCCCGGGTCCGTGATCGCGAGGAACTGACGGCCTCTCTTTTCTACGGGTGTGGAAAGACGCGACCAGAAGTACTCGAAGAAGGAGTTCGGCTCGAGCGTGGAGCCCGATTTGCTCGAGACGATGAACCACGTCCGGTCGAGCCGCCCGGCGGACTCGGCCGCCCGCACTGCGGCCGGATGGGTGCTGTCCAAGACCTCGAGGCGGGGCGCTCCCCGCACCGCCCCCCACGTCTGGGCGAAGACCTCGGGCGCTAGGCTGGAGCCGCCCATGCCGAGCAGGAGCAGGCGCTCGACCCCTTCGTCGCGCGCGGCGTAGACCAGCTCCTGCGCGGCAGCGAGTCGCTCCCCCATGCTTTCCGTTAGGGTGAGCCAGCCGAGACGCGTCGCTACATCCTGGGGTGTGGCCGCCGGCCAGAAGCCCGGGTCCTTGCGCCAGTACCGCTCCGAGGCTCCCTCCGAGTCCCAGCGAGCCAGCCGAGCCACGACCCCGCGCTCCGCCGCTCCAAGGTGCCAACCGGCGGGAAGAGGAGAGGAGCTAGACGACCGCAAACCAGCGCTCATGCGACCCCGGGTGCCCGCGGACCGAGCAGAGCCAGGGCGCGATCCCGCACATTCTCCGGCGTGAATCCCAAGCGGGCCATCACAACCGGACCCGGAGCCGAGGCGCCAAATCGGTCGAGGCCCAGCACGCCTCCGCGGGAGCGCGTGAAGCGCTCCCAGCCGATCGGTCGGGCCGCCTCAACCGCGAGCACCGGTACGTCCGGAGGCAGCACCGCATCGTGGTAGCCGGCCTCTTGCTCCATGAAGAGCTCCCACGACGGCATCGAGACGACCCGGCAAGCCCGGACCTGCTCCTCGATGAGCTTCGCGGCGGCTAGACACAGCGACACCTCCGAGCCGGTGCCCAGCAGCACGACCTCGGGCGGGCGGGGCCCCTCGTGGACCACGTACGCTCCCCGCGCGACCCCCTCGCGCACGCGGCCGGCCTCGACCGGGAGCTGGGGAAGCTTCTGACGAGTCAGCACCAGTGCCACCGGTCCGGGCCGGGTCACGGCGATCCGCCAGGCCTCGATCGTTTCGTTGGCGTCGGCCGGACGAATCAGCGTAAGGTGGGGGATGGCGCGGAGGCTCGGGATCTGCTCGATGGGCTCGTGCGAGGGGCCGTCCTCGCCCAGCGCGATGCTGTCGTGGGTGAACACCAGCACGAGGTGGGTGCCCATGAGGGCCGAGAGCCGGATCGCCGGGCGGGCGTAGTCGGAGAAGATCAGGAAGGTCGAGCCGAACGGTAGGAGCCCTTCGTGGAGGGCCAGCCCGTTGAGGACGCCGACCATCGAATTCTCGCGCACGCCGAAGTGGAGGTTCCGGCCCGACTCGCCCTCGAAGGAGAAGTCGCCGGATTGGTCGAGGTGGGTCTTGGTCGAGGGGTTCAGGTCCGCCGAGCCGCCGAGGAAGTTCGGTAACGCCGCGGCGATCACCTGGAGCGCCTGGGCGGAAGCGTCCCGGGTCGCCATGGCGGCGGTGCCGGCCGGGAACGGTCGGAGCCCGCTGTCCCAACCCTCGGGGAGCTCGCGGCGCTGCTCTCGCTCGAACTCGCGGGCCAGCTCCGGGTACTTCGCCCGGTACCGCTCGAAGAGCTCCCGCCACTCGCCCGAGAGCTCCGCCCCGCGCTCGATACAGCGCGCGCGGAATCGCTCCGACTCGACCGGCACTCGGAACGCGGGCTCCAAGGGCCAACCCAAGGCTAGCTTGGTCTGACGCGTGCCCTCGGCTCCCAGCGGTTCTCCGTGCGCCTCGCGGGTGTCCTGGCGCGGGCTGCCGTAACCGATGTGCGTCGTGACCCGGATGAGGTGCGGGGCCTCGGGATGCTGCCGAGCTTCGGTGAGGGCCCGACCGATCGCATCGATATCGGTGCCGTCGGCGACGTGCTGGGTCCGCCAGCCGTAGGCGCGGAAGCGCTCCTCGACGCTCTCGGTGAAGGTCCAACGGGTGGGGCCCTCGAGGGAGACGTGGTTGTCGTCGTACAGGTAGACCAGCTTGCGGGGGCGCAGATGGCCGGCGAGCGAGGCGGCCTCGGAGGCGATCCCCTCCATCAGGTCGCCATCGGAGCAGATCGCGTAGGTCCAGTGGTCGATGATGGGAAAGCCATCCCGGTTGAACCGCGCGGCGAGGACGCGCTCGGCAATGGCGAGTCCTACCCCCATGGCGAAGCCTTGTCCGAGCGGCCCGGTCGTGGCCTCGACCCCGGGGGTGAGCCCGACCTCCGGGTGGCCCGGTGTCCGGCTGCCGAACTGGCGGAACTGCTGGAGCTGCTCGATCGGGAGGTCGTATCCGGTGACGTGGAGCACGGCGTACAGCAGCGCCGAGCCGTGTCCGGCCGACAGGACGAACCGGTCCCGGTTCGCCCAGTCCGGGGCGTGGGGATCGAAGCGCAGGTGATCCTTCCACAGCGCATAGGCCATCGGGGCAGCGCCGAGCGGGAGCCCGGGATGGCCGGAGTTCGCCTTCTCGACCATGTCCACGGCGAGAAACCGCAGGGTGTTGACGACGCTCAGGTCCTCGGGCGTGCTCACGGGGGCTCCAGAATCTCCCGAGCCAGTGCGGCGGCGCCTATGACGCCGGCGACCTTACCTAGGCGCGACGGGACGATGGACAGGTGCGCGGAGGCCGACTCCAGCGCCTGGCGCCGCACGATGGGCCGGACGGCGGCCACCAGCTCGGGGATCCCGTCGACAACACCGCCGCCGAGGACGATCCGACCGGGGCCCAGGAGATTGGCGGCCGAGGCGAGTCCCACGCCCAGAAACTCCGCGGTCTCCTCCACGAGGCGGACCGCGAGCCGGTCTCCCGCGTGGAACGCCTCCGCCACCGTCTCCGCCGTGATCTGGGCCGTTGATCCAGCCCGCCTCCGGAGGTCCCGGCCGGCGCCCGGCCGCTCCCGCACCGCCTCCTGGGCTCGCCGCGCGATCGCCCAGCCTCCCACGTAGGCCTCGAGATGCCCCCGTTGGCCGCACGTGCAGAGCCGGCCCCCCACCTCGATCGTGAGGTGCCCGACCTCTCCGGCGCTGCCCGCGGCGCCCCGCTGAAGCCGGCCGTTGACCACGAGGCCGCCTCCCACCCCCGTGCCCACGAACACGCAGAGCAGATCGGCCTCGCCGCGGCCGGCCCCGAACTTCCACTCCCCGAACGTGACGGCTTGAACGTCGTTGACGATGAGCGTCGGGATCCGGAGGACGCGCCGCAGCCTTCGCGCCAGCGGTACTCCGCTCCACCGCAGGTTGGGGGCATGGAGGATGGTGCCGTCCGCCCGAACCTGCGCGGCGATGCCCACTCCCAGGGCGGACACCTTCCGGCCTCCCACCCGCTCGAGCTCGCGAAGCGACTCGGCGATACGGCGGACTGCGCGCGGGGGGGTTCGAGACTCAGCGGTCGGATGGCGATCCGCGCTGACCACCCTACCGGCGTGGTCGACGACCGCGATCTCGACCTTCGTTCCGCCGAAATCGACGCCGGCGGTCGGCGGGTCGTGGAGTTCCTTGCGCGGCATCGGCAACCCGCCGGACGAACGGCGATGGCCGCGCCCGCCGGAATGTCCCCCCGTAGGTCGGGGCGGGATAACGGTTCTCGAGCGTCGGCCCCTCGACGGGCTCCGCGCGAGGCGCTGGGCCTCCTCGGGAATCTCCTCGGCCGGGCCAGAGATTATCTAGGGGGAGCTTCACGCCCCTGCGTGGCCCGCACTTCGGCGCCGACGTGGACTCCGCGCTCGGCCCGCGTCTCTGTGGCGCTGTTCGCAGTGGCGGTCCTTCTTCTCTCCAGCTCGCTCCTCGCCGTGGGTGCATCGCGCGAATCTCCGGCAACCCCCCGGGGGGACCACGCAGGGGAGGCGGCCATTGGAACCGAGCCGCGGGCCCCCGGGCCGCCCGGGGCCCGCCCGGCCGGCGGAATCGGGACGGTCGTGTCCACCCTGGACCTCGCGACGAACGAACTTCAGCCCGGGGCGTACTCGTTCGGGGTCCAGAACCAACCCTTGGACCTGGTGTACGACCTCCCCAGCAACTCGCTGTTCGTCCGGGGCAATCTCGGCAACGACCTATCCGTCGTCAATCTGACCACCGGACTTGATGTCCGGGACATCCCGGTCCCCTACTCGCAGCACTCGCTCCTGAACGTCCAGTCCCTGCTGACCGATCCGGGCACGGGTCGACTATACGCCGCCAACGCCAATGCCGGCAACGTGAGCGTCGTGAGCGGCTCGACCGACGCGGTCGTGGCGTCGGTCGCGGTCGGCGGCTCTCCGTACGGGCTTGCGCTGGACCCGGCGACGCGCACGATCTTTGTCTCCGACTACGGCGCGTCGAACGTCACCGCCTTTTCGTCCCAGTCGCTTCGGACCGTGGCCAATGTCACGGTCGGCACGGCTCCCGGACCGATCCTCTTCGACCCTGCGAGCGACCAGGTCTTCGTCGCCAACTCCGGCACCGCCAACGTCTCGGTGCTGAACGCGAGCACTCGGACGCTGGTGGCCACCTTGGCGGTCCGCGCCCACCCCGAGGCCCTCGCGCTCGACACCGTCAACGACCGGGTCGACGTCCTGAGCCAGAACGCTGGCTCGGCCGCCGTGACGGTCCTCAATGCCGGCAACGACACCGTCCGGGCGACGGTGGTCGTCGGCGGGGCGGCGGGCGACCTGCTCTTCGTCCCCAGCCTCGACCGCCTGTTCGTCGCCGTCAGCTCCGCGGGCAACGTGACCGTCGTCTCGCCCCTCACCGACCGGATCGTCGGTTCGGCCGGCACCGGAACCGGGGCGGAGCTCGGGGCCCTCTCCTACAGCGGGACCGACGGCGACCTCTACGTGGCCTGTCCGGGCTCGGGGAACCTGACGGTGGTGGACCCCGCCATAGACCGATCGGTCGCCAACCTCTCGCTCACCGACTTCCCGCTCGTGACCTTCGCCGACGATGCCGCGCACACCGTGTACGTGTTGGGCGAGGGTACGAGCCTCATCGCGCCCGCCCTCGATCGCGTCTCTGAGAGCGCGCATGCCGGGCTCGGGAGCATCCCCCTGGGCACCGGGCCATCGGGGATCGTCTACGACAACTCCAGCGGTCTGCTCTTCGTGGCGAACGCGCCGGGGGATGGAATCTACGCCGTGAGCGGCACGAACGGGAGCGTCGCCCGGCTCCTACGAGGCGCCCCGGGCCCCACGCCCCTGCTCGACCCGCTCGCCTTCGACTCGAGCACGGGGGCGCTCTACGCGGCGAACCCGGCCAACAACTCGGTCGTCGACTTCAACTACAGCGCCGGCCCGATCGTGCAGGTACCGGTCGGGCTGGACCCGGTCGGCATCTCCGCGGCGCAGGGCCGCGTGTTCTCGGCCAACGACATCAACGGCAACGTGAGCGTCGTCTCGGAGGCCACGCACCGCACGACGGGCAGCTTCAACATCACCGCGTACCACAATGTCCGCGCGGTTTTCGCCGACCCCGACAACGGCCTCGTCTACGTCGCCGACTGGAGCGACGACGAGGTGATCGCCTTCGGCGCCGCCAACCTCACCCAGGTCGCGGCCGTGCACGTCGGCAGCGGCCCGAGCTCCTTCGCGTACGACCCGCTGAACCACACGCTGTTCGTGGCGAACTCCGGCTCGGGCAACGTGAGCGTCCTGTCGACGCTCACGAACGCGCTCGTGACCACCTTCTCACTGGCCGGGGCGAGCCAGCTCGCGTACGACTCGGCCCTGGACGCGGTCTACAACGCGATGTCCATCAGCGCCGACGTCGGGGCGGTGAGCGCGGCCACCTACGCTCCGCTCGCCGGGACTCCCCTCGTGCTCGGGGCGGGCGAACTCGCGTCCGGCATCGCGTACGACCCGGCCAACGCGGAGGTGTTCGTGACCTCGTCCGTGGGGGGCACCGTGAGCGTCATCGGGACGGAGACGACCTATCCCGTGCTCTTCGAGCAGACCGGACTACCGGTGAACACGTCGTGGGGCGTGAGCTTCGCCGGGACGCCGGTGACGACCAACTCGACGAGCATCCGGTACGAGGTGCCGAACGGCCACTACGCGTTCAACGTGTTCGCCGTCCCCGGTTATCTGCCCAACGTGACGGGCGGCTTCGTGAACGTCACCGGCGCGGCGAGGACGGTCGAGATCTACTTCGCGCAGGTGTCGGTGGGCGCCCCGTACCCGATCGATTTCATCGAGAACGGCCTGCCGCCGACGCACAACTCGTGGTCGGTCCGCCTCCGGCCGATGATCCCGGGCGCGAACTACACGACCTTCGCGACGGTCGGGGGATCGATCGTCTTCAATCGGCCGAACGGCAGCTACGAGTTCCAGGTGCCGAACTCCTGGGGCTACCTGCCGGCTCCGAGCTCGGGTCCCGTGCTCGTCAACGGCAGCTCGGTCAACATCTCGATCACCTTCACGCCAGGGGTCACGGCGTTGGTCGTGACCGTGGCCGCGCTCCCGGTAACCTTCAATCTCGGACAGGGAACGAACCTCACGGGAACGGAAAGCGGCGGACTGCCGCCGTACAGCCTCGTCTACGTCAACCTTCCGCTCGGCTGCACGTCGCAAAGTCGGAACGTCCTGCCCTGCACGCCGACAGTTGCCGGGAGCTTCACGGTGAAGCTCGTCGCCACCGACAGCAACGGAACGGTGGCCTCGGCCAGCACGACGTTTGAAGTGCTCAACACCACCTCGAAGTCCCCGAACGGACCCGGGGGCTCCTCTTCGTCCGGGCCCTACCTCTACGTGGGCCTCCTCGCACTCGTGATCGCCCTCGTGCTGCTGGCCGTGCTCCTGCGGCGTCGTCGTAGGGAACCCCCAGCGCCCGGGAGCACCGCCGGCCCCCCAGCTACCCCGGCCGCAGCGCCCGAAGTCGCGCCCCCGTCGGGCCCGCCTCCGCCCGGCGGAGCGCTCGGTCCGTAGCCGGCCTCGCCGTCAGGTCGGGCGACTAACCGGCGGACACTCGATCCGACTTCGCGGGCGGCCGACGTGCGGTCGAGCTGGCGGCCGTAGACCGGACCGGGGCGGTGGTCGCCCGGGACGGTCGAGCGCCGGTGGAAGGGGCAAACTCGGTCTCGAGCCGGGGAAGGAAGAAGAGCCAGCCGTCGATGTGGCTCTGACGCAGCTCGATCGCGCCGGGTGTGTCCCCATACGGCCCTTGCCGGACGAGGAGCGTCGATCCCCCTACGAGGCCGGCTTCGAACGTGACCTTCACGACCGTCGTGCTCTCGGGGTGGTGATCCCAGCGCCAGCTGAAGGCGAGTTGCCGGGGCCGTTCGACGCTGACGAACTCCCCGCGCAGGTGCCAGTTGGCTCGGGTC
This sequence comes from Thermoplasmata archaeon, assembly GCA_035945735.1. Classification (GTDB taxonomy): domain Archaea; phylum Thermoplasmatota; class Thermoplasmata; order Lutacidiplasmatales; family UBA184; genus JAKIVR01. The sequence goes on along the minus strand of DASYZY010000164.1, from coordinate 280 downwards.
CAGCTCAGGTGGTAGGCTCCCCCTACGCGGAGGTCGATCTCCGCCGACTCGGGCCACCACCGGGTGAGCAGCTGCGGCAAGGTCCACCGGTCGAAGGCCGCGGCGGGTGGCGTGCGCGGAAGGTCGGCGCGGACCAGCATGAACGCCCTCTCGGGCGCCAGCGAGGCGACCCTCGGCGCGAGCGGCCGGGGGGGAGGTTTGCTCACCGCGACCGGCACCTAGCTCAACCGCCCACCGACGCGCAGTTCGGCGGTCTGGAGTTGGATGCGCCGGCACAAGA
>DASYZY010000163.1:0-10878 GCA_035945735.1 Thermoplasmata archaeon | reverse complement strand
ACGCGACGGCGCCGATCTTGACGGCGCTGTTGGTCGCCGTCGGTGAGGCGCACGGTGTGCCCCGCGCGCGGCTCGGGGGCACGGTGCAGAACGACATCCTCAAGGAGTACATCGCCCGGGGGACCTACATCTACCCGCCCGAGCCGTCGCTGCGGCTCACCGTCGACCTGGTCGAGTTCGCGACGCGCGAGATGCCCCAGTGGAACTACATCAGCGTCTCCGGCTACCACATGCGCGAGGCCGGGGCGACGGCGAGCCAGGAGGTCGCCTTCACGCTGGCCAACGCGATCGCCTACGTGCGGGCGGCCAAAGCGCGCGGCCTGGCCGTCGACGAGTTCCTACCGCGACTGTCCTTCTTCTTCAGCGCCGACCGGAACTTCCTGGAGGAGATCGCCAAGTTCCGGGCCGCGCGGCGGCTCTGGGCCTCGCTCGCCCGGGAGGTGCTCGGCGCGACCAGCCCCCGGTCGATGCAGCTGCGCTTCCACACCCAGACCGCGGGCTCCTCGCTCACCGCCCAGCAGCCGGAGCTCAATGTCGTCCGCACGACGCTCGAGGCGCTCAGTGCGGTCCTGGGCGGCACCCAGTCGCTCCACACGAACGCCCTGGACGAGGCGCTGGGACTCCCCACGCCGGAGTCGGCCCGTCTGGCCCTGCGCACCCAGCAGATCCTCGCCGAGGAGAGCGGCGTCGCCTCCACCGTCGACCCGGTCGGAGGCGCCTACGCCATCGAGGCGCTCACCGATCGGATCGAGACCGAGGCGCGGGCCTACCTCGACCGGATCGAGGCGATGGGCGGCTCGGTCCTCGCGGTCGAGCGGGGCTTCTTCCAGTCGGAGATCGCGCGGGAGGCGTACCGGATCGCCCGCGCCCGAGAGGCCAAGGGCGAGCTCGTCGTCGGCGTGAACACCTTCACCGAGGGCAATCCCGACTTCTCGCTGTTCCCCGGTCGTGGCAAGCGCGGCGTGGCCATCCAGCGGATCACGCCCGAGCAGGAGAGCGAGCAGGTCCGCCGGGTCCGCTCGTTGCGCGAGCACCGCGATGCCGCCCGGGTGTCCAGCCGGCTCGACGAGCTGCGGCGGGCCACTCGTGCCGGAGAGAACGTGATGGCCCCCCTCCTCGAGGCGCTCCGGGCGCGCGCGTCGCTGGGGGAGGTCGCCGGCCTGTGGCGCGAAGAGTTCGGAGAGTACACGCCCTCGCGGGCGTACTAGGAGCCATGCACCTCGATCACCTGGCGATCGCCGTCCACTCGCTCGCCGACGCCGTCCCGCGATGGGAGCGGCAGCTCGAGGCGAGCGCGAGTCCACCCGAGGAGGTGCCGACCCAGCGGGTCCGGGTCGCCTTCCTCGACGTGGGCAACACGCACCTCGAGTTCCTCGAGCCCGCCGCCGCGGACTCGCCGATCGCGAAGTTCCTCGAGGGCCGCAAGGAGGGCATGCACCACATCGCCTTCGCCGTGCCGAGCGTGGACCGCAAGCTGGCCGAGCTTCAGGCGGCCGGCGTGCGGGTCATCGATTCGGTCGCCCGCCCGGGAGCCCGTGGGCGCCGGGTCGGCTTCGCCCACCCCTCGGCCTTCGGCGGCGTCCTGGTCGAGTTCGTCGAGGGCCCCCGATGAGCCGGGTCGTCGAGGTCTCGCTGCGCGAGATCGTGGACAGCCGCGGGGCGCGGACCGTCGAGGCCGAGGTGGTCGACGCCGAGGGCCACCGGGGCCGGGCCGGGGCCCCGAGCGGAGCGAGCACCGGCGCCCACGAGGTGCCGGCCTGGCCCGAAGGAGGGGTTCCCGTGGCGCTGGACCGCTTCCGGGATCTGGTGCGGCCGGCCCTGCTCGGCCGCGAGCTGGCCGATGCCGCCGGTTGGGATGCGGCCCTGCACGAAGCGGACGGCCAGGATGGGTTCGCCCGGATCGGCGGCGGCGTGGCCACATCGCTATCGCTGGCGGCGTCGATCGCGCGGGCCCGCGCGGCCGGTGTTCCCCTGTGGAAGAGCTGGCTCCGGGCCGGCCTCGATGGACGGGCTCGCCCGGCGATCGTGGGCAACTGCCTCAACGGCGGCCGGCACGCCATCGGCGGACCGGAGTTCCAGGAGTTCCACGCGATCTCCTCCGACCCGGATCCGGCCCGAGCGGTCCGGGGCGCGATCGAGGTCCATCGTGCCGTCGGCCGCGCGCTGACCGAGAAGTTTCCGGAGCTGGCCCTGGGACGGGGCGACGAGGGCGGGTGGGTCGCGCCGCTCGGCAGCCGCGACGCGCTCGAGATCCTGGCCGCGGCGTGTACGATGGTCCGGGACGAGTCCGGGGTCCCCGTGCACCCGGGGCTCGATCTGGCGGCGAGCGAGTTCTTCCACGACGGCGCCTACCGCTACCGCGACCGGAACCGGAGCCCCGAGGAGCAGATCGACTTCCTCGTCCGGCTCGTGGAGGAGTTCGACCTCCGGTACATGGAGGACCCCTTCGATGAGGAGGCGTTCGACTCCTTCGCGGAGTTCACCCGGAAGGTCGGTCACCGCACGCTGGTCGTAGGCGACGATCTGTACACGACCGATCGGACGCGCCTCGAGCGCGGCATCGGCGAGAAGTCGACCAACGCGGTCCTGATCAAGGTGAACCAGGTCGGGACCCTGACCGACAGCTTCGCGACCGTCGACCGCGCCCGCAAGGCCGGCTGGGCGACCGTCACCTCGCACCGGAGCGGGGACCTCCCGGAAGGTTGGCTCGCCCAGTACGCCGTCGCGACCGGCGCCCGGGGGCTCAAGTGCGGACTTCTCGGCGGAGAACGGGTGGCAAAGCTAAATGAACTCCTGCGGCTCGGCGCGGCGCCCGAGCCGACGAAATGAGTCCCGAAGAGGTCGAGGCCGAACCGCCCGTCCGGGCGGACGATGGCCAGGACATCCAGCCCGGGGAGCTTCTGCTCCCCGAGGAGACGTACCTCACCTCGGGCGTCCACATCGGCACCCAGCAGAAGTCGGCGTCGATGCGCCGCTTCGTCTACAAGATCCGGTACGACGGCCTGTACGTCCTCGACATCAAGGAGACCGACCGTCGCATTCGGCTCGCCGCGCAGTTCCTCGCGCGCTTCCCGCCCGACAAGATCCTCGCCGTTTCGCAGCGCCAGTACGGCCAGAAGCCGGTCCGCCTGTTCGCCAAGGCGATCGGGGCGGTCAGCTTCTCCGAGCGCTTCGTGCCGGGCTGTCTCACCAACCCGGCGCTCACGGAGTACCTCGAGCCCAAGGTCCTCGTCGTCACCGACCCGGCGACCGACCAGCAGGCGCTCAGCGAGGCGGTCTCGATCGGCATCCCGGTCGTCGGGATCTGCGACGTCAACAACGAGACCCGCAACGTCGACTTCGTCATCCCGGCGAACAACAAGGGCCGGGTCGCGCTCGCCACCGTCTACTGGCTCCTCGCCCGCGAGACGCTGAAGGCCCGCGGCGGCACGGCCGCCGAGGCGCCCTTCCCGTACACGATCGAAGAGTTCCAGGTCTCGCTGTAGCGCGCTACCTCCTTCGTATAACCCGGCCGGCCGTAGAGGGTGGATGGCCCGGAACGGCGGCGGGCTCGTCGAGCTCCTGGTGGCGCATGGCCTGCCGGAGCCGGCGGCACGGATCTATCTGGTCGCGAGCCGCGTGGGGCCGCTGCCGGCCTCGGAGCTGGCTCGCGCCACCGCGGTCCACCGTGTCCACGCCTACCGATACATCAGCGACCTGGTCAAGCAGGGACTGCTGGTCGCCTCCGGCGGGCGCCCCCAGCGGTTCGCCTCGCTACCGGTCGACGAGCTCATCGACAAGTGGATCCGGGACGAGGCCGGCCACCTCGAGGCGCTCCGCCAGGGCCGCAGCAAGCTGCTCGCCGAGTGGCGCGCCGCCTCCGGAGGCCCCCTGGCCGAGGACGGCCGCCGCTTTTCCATCGTCGAGGGGCAGCCAGCGATCTACCGGCTCCTCAAGCGCCGCTTCGGCGCGGCGCGCAGCGAGATCCTGATCGCGGTCTCGGCCTTCTCCCTCCCTCGGGCGGTCGACGGGGGGCTGGACCGCGCCCTGGCGCAGGCACGGGCGCGCGGTGTCCGCGTCCGGATCGTCACCGAAGTGGGCCCGACCAATCGGACCGAGGTACGGCTGTTCTCCCACGTTTCCGAGCTCCGCCACGCCCGCCGGCCGGTGACCAATCGGGCCATCCTGGTGGATCGGAAGGCCGCGGCGGTCTTCGTCACGGGCGCCGACGGGCTCGGGGCGAGCGAGGCGGCGCAGCTCATGCTCTGGTCGACCGACCCCCGGTTTCTCGCGCTGACGCGGGCCTACCACCAGCGGCTGTGGTCGCTATCGGTGCCGATCAGCGTGCGCGAGGCCGAGCTCGACGACGCCTCGCGCGCGATACTGCCGATCCGTCGGGGGACCTCGCGGGGCGAGACCTTCGCCCGGCTGCAGGAGATCGCCGAGCTCGGCATGAGCGCCACCGGCATCGACGAGCTCCACGTCGACCTGCCGGAGCTCATCGAGATGGTCGGCCGCCAGCTCGGACGACAGCTCGCCGAGCGGATGGACGGCTCGACGCCCGAGGCGGTCTCGAAGGAGCTCGCGGACTACTACGCCCAGCACGCGATGGGCCGGCTCGAGGTGGTCCGTGCCTCCCCGCTCACCCTCAACGTGCGCAACTGCTTCGCCTGTCGCCACTCGCCCGAGGTGGGCCGGGTGCTCTGCCCCCAGCTCATCGGCACCATCCTCGAGCAGCGGCTCGGGGACCGGTTCGACGTGAGCAAGCCCGATCCGACGCGCCACGCCGAGCGTGGCTGCACCTTCGCCGTGCGCCCCGCCTAGGGGGACCCGTACCGGCCGACGGCGACTAGGTCGCGATGGAGGCGACGGGGGCCTTCGACGTACCCGGACTCGGGGCCGCCGCCATCACTCGGAAGGCGAGTGCGACCGAGCCTCCGAACGCGATCAGGAAGCCGATGCCCATGACGATGCTGTCGACCGGGTTGTTCGTGCTCACGAACGCGCTCCCCGCGAAGCCGGCGATCAGGACACCGAGCAGGACGCCCGCGGAGTTGCCGATGAGCGCCGCACGTGCGGTGAACACCGCGACGATCACCAGGAGGATCGCCAGAATGCCGACGACATCGCCTACCGTGTAGTGGAGGTTCAGCCAGCCGAAGTCGGTGTTGTCGTTGAATCCACCGGACGGAGCGTAGACGTTCGTACCGAGCCCGGCGATGTACTGGATCACGAGGACCAAGGCCGTGATCGGTACGAGAAACCGCAGTACCTTGAGCGCCCAGGGCCGCTCCTGCATCGGCGCCTCCCGACAGTACGAACGATATGAATTTGACGACACATAAGCCCCGGCACCAGCGCTTGCGGCAGCCCCCGGGGGGACGGCGGCTCACACGGGTGGGAATCCCGAACTCGGTGCCGTGCTAGGTTGAGGCAGGGTGTAACGCCTGTATGTACACCACGTACATCGGGACGGCCAAGGTATATAAAGGGGTGGACCATGCCGCTTATACGATTTCCATGAAGCAGAACGCGCTCGTCGGCCGCAAGGAGGCCGATGCCGAAGCCCAGTCTTCCCCCGTCGCCGAAGCCTGCCCGGAGTGCGGCTCGACCCACCTCACCCGCGACGACGTCCGGGGCGAGATCGTCTGCGCCGACTGCGGGCTCGTCGTCGACGCCAGCGCGCTCGTTTCCGACCGCGGCCAGCGCGGCAGCAAGGAGGACACGGGCCGAGAGGCCCGAGGCTGGGGACCGGTCATCTCGCCGCTCATGCCCGACAAGGGGCTGTTCAGCGAGATCGGGGTCCCGACCCGCGACTTCCAGGGCAACTCGCTGTCCCGGAACACCTCCCTCAAGTTCTACCACCTGCGCAAGCTCAACCACCGGCTGCGCGCCGCCCGCACCCACCAGCGCAACCTCGTGGTCGCCCTCGGCGAGCTGAACCGGCTCGCGGGCGTCCTCGGGCTGTCGCGCGAGGTCAAGGAGTCGGCGACCTACATCTATCGACGCGCGCTCGAGCACAAGGCGACCCGCGGCAAGAAGATCGTCGCGCTCGTCGCGGCCAGCGTCTACGCCGCCTGCCGGCAGTGCCACGTCCCGCGCACGATGAAGGAGATCATCGCGCACTCCAAGGCCACCAAGATCGAGGTCGGCCGAGCGTACACGCTGCTGGCCCGTGAGCTCAAGCTCGGGCTCAAGCCGGTCGAGCCGCGCGACTACCTCGTCCGGTTCACCCAGGACCTGAACCTCTCCAAGGAGGTCCGGGCGAAGGTCCTCGACCTTCTGGAGCAGGTCGAGCAGGTCTATTCGACGAGCGGCGTACTGCCCAACGGGATCCTCGCGACGATCATCTACATCGCCTCGAACCTGATGGGCGAGCCCCGCAGCCAGGACCGGATCGCTGCGGTCGCGAACGTGACCCCGGTCACGATCCGCAACCACTACAAGGAGCTCCTCGAGCTCCTCGGCCTGCCCAAGAACCTCGCCAACCCCCAGGCCCGCGCGCTCCTCCCCGCGGGGACGCTCGGGCGCCCGGCGGTCGGCAAGGACGAGGACCCGGGCATCGCGGTCGACGCCTAGGCCCGCGGGGCGGTAGCGGTTAACTGCCGGGGCCGGCTTCCGGGCCGTGGGCTCGGTCCCGACCCTCAGCTACTCGTCGGTGCGGACGTACCTCGAGTGCCCGCTCCGCTGGAGGTACCTCTACCTCGAGCGGCTGCCCGAAGCGCCGCGCGGCTACTTCTCGTTCGGCAAGACCGTCCACTCGGTCCTCGAGGAGCTGCTGCGGCCCTACCTCCGGCCGACGGCGCGGAGGACCGAGGCCGGCACGCAGCGCACGCTCGAAGACTTTGGCGCGGGACCGGCGCCAGCGCCACCCCCGCTCGGGACCGAGGAGATGCTGGCCCTGTACGACCGCCTGTGGATCCCCGACGGCTACGATTCGCCGGAGGACGAGGCGCGGTACCGGGAGCTGGGCCGGACCCTGCTGCGTCGATACTATGGGCAGATCATCGAGAGCCCCCCCACGCCGGTGGCCATCGAGCCGCACCTCGAGACGACCTGGGACGGGGTCCCGATTCACGGCTACATCGACCGCATCGACCTGACCGAGAGCGGCGGGCTGGAAGTACTCGACTACAAGACCGGCCGCGGGCTCAGCCTGCAGGACGCGCTGACCTCCGACCAACTCGCCATCTACCAGGTCCTCGTCGAGCGCAACTTCCCGCACCCTGTCGAGCGGCTGTCGTTGATCGACCTCCGCGGAGGAGCTCGGCTCGCCACCCCTCCCCGGACTGCCCGCCACCTGACCCAGCTCCGGGAGTCGGTGGGGAGCGTCGCCGACGGCATCCGCGACGAGGAGTTCGCCCCAACGCCGGGGCGGGCGTGTGTTCGCTGCGAGTTTCGGGACCGGTGCCCCGAGTTCCGCGAGGTTCCAGTGGAGGAGCGGGCGCATCTCGCGCAGCTGGTGGACCGGTTCGCGGAGCTGCGCCAGGCCGAGCGGGGCCTGGAGCGTGAGTTGGCCGCGACGGCGGGCCTGCTGCATGCCGAAGCCGAACGCATCGGGATCCATCGGATACCGGGGGCCAACGAAGTTGCGGTGCGCCGGCGAGAGCGCCGAGGAGAGCGCCTCCCCCCGGTATCCGACGGCGCCGCAGAAGGCAAGGCTCCCGGTTCTTCGCCGCTCGGCCGAGGACGATGGTACTGGGCTCTGGAGCCAGCCCCACGTGGCCCGGGGCCGAAGCGCGGGACGACGACTCCCACCGAGCCGGCGAGTTCGGACGGGCCGGCGGCCTGAGCCGCCCCCAGCGCCGAACCGGCTCCGGTCGACCCATGCCGTGCACCCTCTCCGCGCTTGATACGCCGTGACGTGCGCCGAGAATGCCGCCCCCAGCCGAGAGGAAGGATTATCCCCGTCCGGCGGCATCTTGCCAACCCCGACGGGAGTAGGCAATGCTGAGCGGTAGCGGTCGAGCGCGATGGGCGGGTCTGGGCGTAGCCGTACTCACTCTTCTGGCCCTTCTGATCTCGGGGGTGGCCGGTGCTTCCCCTTCGGGCAACGCAGCGCCCTACGCGGTCGTGCATCCCGCCTCGGGCGGCAGTACGCAGTGGGCGTTCGGCGGTGTCGCGTCCTACAGCTGCACCACCGCCACCTGCCTTGGCGGAGCAACCTCCAACCTGTCGCTGAGCCTGAGCTACTACATCGAGTGGGTCGTCATCTACACCCAGACGAACGTCTCCTCGACGCAGACGATGATCGAGGGCCAGACCGCCCTCAACGCCTCGCTGAACCTCCACCTCTCCGAGTGCGTTCCCCAGGGCACCGGGCCGTGCAAGACGCTCACCGTCGACCTGACCGCCTCCGGTAAGGAGACGGCGGTCGGGTTCACGAACGTCACCTCTTCGGGCAGCGTCGACCTGACCAGCGCGCCCAGTGGTCCGCTCGGTCCGACCGCCGCGCTCGCCGTCATGAACGCCGCCTCCCACGAGGCGTTTAACTTCAGCGCGACCGAGACGGAGTCGGGGCTGAACGCCACCCCCGGCGGCCCGACGACCCTGACCGCCAACATCGACGTCGGCGCCCAGGAGAGTTCGAGCGTGAACTTCGCGTCTCCCCTGGGTCTCTTGCCCCTCAACCCCGTCCCCGGGGATGCCTGGAGCTCCAACGCCTCGTTCACGGCGAGCGGTTCCTGGTCGGGCGGCTACAGTATCAGCTCCCCCGTGTCGGGCGGATCGTTCGCGAACTGGACCTCGGGCACAATCACCCCCTCAGGAACGGTCTTCGTCAACGGCACCGACCTCGGCGCCTACACGCTCTACGACAACTACACCAACCCCGCCACCTCGGTCACCGCCCAGGAGATCCTGCTCGACTTCGGCAACGACAGCTTCTCGGCCGCCGACGGCTGGGTCATGGTCCCGTCCGCGCTCTACGGCGGACCCCTCGGCTTCCTCGGTAGCGGCACGACCGGCCTCGCCCACGTGGCCCCGGCGGCCCACCTGCGCCCCGCCGCCCTCGGCACCACCTCGATCACCTCCTCCGAGAACGCGTACTACGAGCAAGGGGCGGGGATCGTCGGTGTGAGCGCCGCCGGGTCCGCCTCGGTCGGCGGCACCTCCTCACCGAACGTGAATCTCCGCGCCGGCCCCGAGCCGGTCAGCGTGGCCGAGCAGCAGTACAACGCGATCACCTCCGGCGGAGGCAGCCCCGGTAGCAGCTTCCCCTGGACGATCGTGGTCGTGGCCGCCGTGGTCGTCGTCGCGGCGATCGCGCTGGCGGCCCTCACGGTGGGCCGCCGTCGCCGCCGATCCGCGGCCGGTGTGGCCCCCTCTGCGGGCCCGACCGCGGCCTCCGGTGTCCCGGGCGCCCCCGCGGCACCGGCGGGTGGTCCGACTCCGCCCTCCGCCGGTGCGGCGGCCGCTGCGCCGATGGGCTCGCCCGCCGGCGGGCCCAACTGCCCGAGCTGCGGACAGCCGACGACCTACGTCGCGCAGTACGGCCGCTACTACTGCTACAGCGAGGGCAAGTACCTCTAGCGCCAACGGGTGACCCGGTCTAGGCCCACCGAGGCCGCTCGGGAGAGCATGCGGCGGAGCCCGGCCTCCTCCGCCCCCGCCGGGCCTCGGACCGGATCGTCCTGAATCGGCCGAGCCGTACCGGACGGCGGGTCAGGCCCGGGCCGGGTCGAGAAGGCTGTCCAAGTAGCTCGATAGCGCGCGCGGGTCGGTAAGGGTAGCGGGGAAGCGCCCGCGCTCGCTCAGCTCGCCGACCAGCCACTGCGCCAGGTCGCGGCTAGCCCGGAGCGCTCGGGCGATCGAACTCGCGTCGTACTGCGCTACGGTGCCCGGGAACTCTCGGAGCACCCGAGGGTCGGCCCATTCCTCGAAGAACCTCGAAGCATGCCACACGTCCCGGTCGCGGGGACCGCAGACCAGCGCGTGCCACCGGATGGCTCGGACGAGGAGGGCTCGCAAGTGCCCGTTCGTCGCCTCGAGGGCGGTCAGGAGCTCGCCCCGCCGAAGCTTCTTGGCCGTCCAGACCAGGTGGAACCAGTAGTCGTTGACCACGTTCGAGAACTCCCCTGGGCTCGGTGGGGTCGGCGCGCTCTGATCGGGTGCGAGATTCAGGCTCACCGAGTCCTTGTCGACCAAGGTCCGAAAGCCCCGCCGCAACACGGCGGCGGCCTCGGGTTCCGAGGCCAGGGCCTTCAGGGACCCCATCGAGAAGACCGCGAAGTCGACATCCTGTCCGTCGGCGAAGAGGACCCGCCGTTCCTGGGCCGAACCGAGCGCTGTCGCCTCGAGGTGGGAGGTCCAGTAGCCGGCCAGCCCCGAGATCCAGCTCTGGTCCTGGAGGAGCCGATCGGGCGCCCGGGCGAACAGCGCGAGATCAATGTCGGAGTACGGGTCGGCCGGGCGCTCGCTCCGGGCCTGCGAGCCCACGAGCAGCGCGAACCGGACGTTGTCCTCCCGCGCAGCCCAATCCTGGAGCCGACCGATCCACATCTCCGTGCGGGATCCCGACATCCCCGGTCTGCCGCGCTCCCTTCAGCCGAGAGCCGGGGTCCGGTCAATCTGGCGGGCCGCGCCGACCTTCCGGGAGATTCCGATCGAACGTCCGATCAGGAGTCCGACGCTGGCCGAAAAGAGCGCGTCGATCAGGCCCAGCGCGAACTGCTGGGGGGGCGGCGGGTAGCCGCCCGGCGGACTTCCAAACTCGAGGGCCGTCGGGAACAGGGCGACGGCGAGGGCGATCCGGAGGACGAACGCCCCCACGAAGAGCGCCGCCAGGGAGAACCCGATCCGGTACGACAGGGTCCCCGCCGGCTCGGTCCGGACCTGCGTCATCCGCTCGGCGACGCTCGTGATCGCGACGGCGGTGAGGATCAGGATGGCCGAATCCAG
>DASYZY010000162.1:0-8558 GCA_035945735.1 Thermoplasmata archaeon | reverse complement strand
CAGGAGGACCGGCGAGCCGGTTCCGAGCTCCCGGACGAAGAGCCGCGCCGGCGGGCTCCCATTCGAGGGCACGACGCGACGACCGAGGCCGCCTATTTAACGCGCGAGCGGCGGCCGGGCGGGTTCCCGACCGTCGACGGGGAGTTCAAATATCATGGCACGGCTCCCAACGCCCGGGCCATGAAGGGCGTGATGCTCATGAGCGGCGGCATCGACTCGCCGGTGGCGCTGTACTACATGCTCCGTCAGCGCCACGAGATGATCGCCGTCCACATGGACAATCGCCCGTTCACCGACGACTCGCCGCTGGAGAAGGTCGTGGACCACCTGGCGCTCCTCCGGAGCCGCTTCGGTCAGCCGATCCCGCTCTACGTGCTCCCCCACGGCCCCACCCAGGTGCGGCTGATGCGGGGCACCGACCGGCACGTGGGCTGCGTCCTCTGCCGTCGCTTCATGTGGCGCTCGGCCGCTCGGATCGCCGAGCGGGAGGGCGCGGGGTTCCTGACGACCGGCGAGGCGCTCGGCCAGGTGGCCTCGCAGACGCTGGCCAACATGCGCAGCGCGACGATCGCCGTCGGCCTGCCCATCGTGCGGCCGCTCATCGGTCTCGACAAGCAGGAGATCGAGTCCGAGGCGCGCGCGCTCGGGACCTACACCATCTCGACCCGACCGGGCGTCTGCTGCCAGGCGGTGCCGCCGAAGCCGGCGACCCGGAGCTCGATCCTGCAGATCGAGGCCGAGGAGGCGCCGCTCGACGTCGAGTCGATCGTGGACGACGTCGTCCGCCGTGCGGTCGTGATGTGACCTACTCGACCGTTCGACTCTGCGCCGGCGGCGGCTCGTTCGAGGCCATCCCTTCCCCCAAGCTGCGCCTCCAGCTCGGTCCCTTGGCCGAGCGCCTGCGGCTCGACGGCGTCGAGGTGATCGACGCCCGAGTGATGCTCATCGCGCGCCTGGAGCGGGAGACGACGCTCGCCCAGGACGGGCGGGTGCTCGTCAAGACCCAGGACGCCGCCCAGGCCGACCGGATCGTCCGAGACCTCCTGCGGCGGCTGTCGTTGGGAGAGCTCGACCCCCGCGAATCGGCGACGGACCGGCCGAATCCCTAAGCGACGGGGGACCTTCGAGGTACGCGATCGATCATGCGGACGACCTGGGTGGCGGGCGCGGCGATGAACCGGTTCGGACGGATGGCCGAGTCCGGCCGAGAGACCGGGGCCCGGGTCGCGCTCGAGGCGCTCGACCGCTCCGGTATCGAGCCCTCGCGCGTGGGCCTGACCGTCGCCTCCAACGCCTTCGGCCTCGCCGAGCGCCAGGCGCACGTGGGACCCCTGCTCAACACCGCGCTCGGGATCCCGGAGGTACCCTCGCTCAGCGTCGAGAGCGCCTGCAGCTCGTCCAGCGCCGGCCTGCACGAAGCGTACGTGCACGTCGCCAGCGGATTGGTCGATGTCGCCCTGGTGGTGGGCTTCGAGAAGCTCTCCCACCTCGACACCCCGACGGCGACGAGCTACTTCGCCATGGGCGCCGACACCCCGTTCGAGTCGGAGAACGGCGCGACCTTCCCCGGACTGTATGCCACGATCGCCGACGCCCACGCGCGGGCGTTCGGGACGACGTCGAACGACCTCGGGGCGGTCGCGGTCAAGAACCACGCCAATGGGGCGCGCAACCCCCACGCCCACTTTCAGAAGGCGATCGGCCTCGCGACATACCTCGCCTCCCCCGTCATCGCCTCGCCGCTGCGTCTGTACGACTGTTGCCCGTTCTCCGACGGTGCGGCCGCGCTCGTGGTGGCGGCCGCCGAAGCGCTCCCGCGCCCGGCCTCGGAGCCGGCGGTCATCCGGGCGAGCGCGCGGGCCGGGGACATCGCCGACATCCACGACCGGAGCACGATGACGAGTCTCGGGGCCACCAAGCGGGCCGCGCGGGAGGCCTACCGTCGGGCCGGGGTCGAGCCCGGCGCGATCCAGTTCCTCGAGGTGCACGACTGCTTCACGATCGCCGAGCTGATCGCCCTCGAGGACCTGGGCCTGTACGCCCCGGGGCAGGCCGGCCGGGCGACCCGGGAGGGCGAGACCGCCCTCGATGGGGCCCGGCCCGTGAACCCGTCGGGCGGGCTGAAGGCGAAGGGGCATCCCGTGAGCGCGAGCGGGGCGGCGCAGGTCGTGGAGATCTTCGAGCAGATGAATGGGCTCGCCGTGGGGCGTGAGGTGCCGCACGCCGAGCTGGCCCTGGCCCACAACGTCGGCGCGACCGGGAGCTCCTGCTCTGTGCACATCTTCTCCCGGAGGTAGGGTCGGGGTGAGCGCTCCGCTTCCGCACAGCATCGCCGACTTTCGGCGAGGGTATGCTCAGGAACACCGCCTGCGCGGCTTTCGCTCCACGTGCGGATTCGTCACCGCGACCTGGGGACTGCTCTGCCCGCGATGCGGACGACGGGATCTGGCCGAGGTCGACCTCTCCGGGCGAGGTCGCATCGTCGCCGCCACGGTGCAGACCGTGCCGGCGGAGGGGTTCCTGCGCGATGCGCCCTACGCCTACGTCGTGGTCGAGCTCGAGGAGGGCGCGCAGGTGACCGGCTGGATGCCGGGGCTGGCCGATCCTCGGGCCGTCCAGGCGGGCACGCCCGTTCGGTGGCGCCCGTCCGAGCACTCCGGCGTCCAGTTCGAGCGCGACCCCGCGGCCCCGCCTCGGCCGGGTGAAGAACGGGAGCCCCCGCCGTGAGCGCTTCTAGCGGGGCACCGCCGAGCCCCCCGTGGCTGGCGCACTACCCGGAGTACGTCCCCCGCGACCTCTCGATCCCGGACCTCCCCGTGCCGGGGCTCCTCGAAGAGTCGGCCGGACGGTGGCCCTCGAGGACCGCCCTGATCTTCCACGGCCGGAGCTGGAGCTACTCGGCGCTCTGGGAGCTCAGCGGCCACGTCGCCGGGAACCTGGCCAAGGCGGGGGCGCGCCCGGGGGACAAGTGGGCGCTTCAGCTGCCGAACTGCCCGGCCTACCCGGCCGCCTTTTTCGGCGCGCTCCGCGCGGGGCTGCAGATCGTCCAGGTGAGCCCGCTGTATCTCGGCCAGGACCTCGAGCGGGTCCTCTCCGATAGCGGCGCGACCGGGATCTTGACGCTCGACGTGCTCTATCCGAACCTTCGCGCGGTCCGCCCCAAACTACCTCGCCTCGAACGCGTCTACGTCGCTCACCTGGCCGAGTTCTACCCGGCGTGGCTGCGTCCGTTCGTCGCGCTCACCCTACGGCGCCGCCACCTGTCGACCGAGAAGCCACCGGCCCAGGAGGCCCGATCGTGGCGCGAGCTCCTCGTACCGGCCGCCCCGCCGAACGTCGCGATCGATCCGGCCCGCACGGTCGCGGTCTACCAGTACACGGGTGGGACCACCGGGATCCCGAAGGCCGCGATGCTGACGCATCGCAACCTCGTAGCGAACGCGCTTCAGTGCCGGGCGTGGTTCGCGATCCAGCCCCTCGGCACCTCGGTGACGCTGGCCTCGGTGCCGTTCTTCCACGTGTACGGGCTGACCGTCGCCCTCACCTATCCGATCTCGGCCGGCTCGACGATCGTCCTCCAGCTCCGTCCCGAGGTCCCGGAGATCCTGAAGCTGATCCGGAAGCACCACCCGACCGAGTTCCCGGCGGTGCCCGCGCTCTACGCGGCGATCGCCGCCCACCCGAAGCTCCCCACCCGCGCGATCCGCTCGATCCAGGTCTGCGTCAGCGGCTCGGCGCCGCTACCGGCCGAGGTCGCCAAGCGCTTCGAGGCGCTCACGGGCGGCTACCTCGTCGAGGGGTACGGGCTGAGCGAGGCCTCGCCGGTCACGCATTGTAACCCCATTCGCGGACAGCGCAAGGCGGGCTCCATTGGGGTGCCGCTACCGCTCACCGAGCAGCGCGTGGTGGATCTCGACACCGGGAGCACCGTCCTGCCTACGGGGGAGACCGGCGAGCTCGCGGTGCGCGGGCCCCAGATCATGCTCGGCTACTACGGCCACCCCGAGGAGTCGGCCGCCGCGCTCCGGGACGGCTGGCTCCTCACCGGGGACATCGCCACGCTCGACGCCGAGGGCTACGCCTTCATCGTCGACCGGAAAAAGGACATCGTGATCGTCGGCGGTCTGAAGGTGTACCCCCGCGAGGTCGAGGAGGTGCTCTTCCAGCACCCCCAGGTCGCCGAGGCGGCGGCCTTCGGTGCGCCGGATCCCGAGCTCGGGGAGATCGTCGCGGCGGCCGTCGTCCGCCGCCCAAGTAGCGCCGTGACCGAGGCCGAGCTCATCGCCTTCGTACGCGAGCGCATCGCGCACTACAAGGCGCCGAGGCGGATCGCCTTCAAGGAGAGCCTGCCGCGCTCGGCCGTCCAAAAGGTCCTGCGCCGGGCGCTCCGCGAGGAGCTCCTCGCCGCGCGGTCCGGCGCCGCTGCCGGGGCCCGCTAGTCGCGGCGATTCACCGCAGCAGCAGGTCCCGGGCGACGACCAGCCGTTGGATCTCGTTCGTCCCTTCGAAGATCTCCGAGATCCGCGCGTCCCGGTAGGCGCGCTCGATGGGCGTGCCCCGGATGTAGCCGAGGCCCCCGTGGATCTGCAGGGCCTCGTCGATCGCCTCGCCCGCCCACTCGGAGGCCAGGCACTTGACCGTCGCCGCCTCGCGCGTCTTGAGCGCGCGCTCGCTCCGGGACCACGCGCCGGGGTCGGTGCCCATCCGGTCCTGATGCGCGGCGGCATGGTACACGAGGTAGCGGAGCGCGGTCTCGTGCATCGCCATGTCGGCGAGCTTGAACTGGATCGCCTGGAACTCGGCGATGGGATGGCCGAACTGGGTGCGTTCGCGCGCGAACCGGGTCGCCGACTCGAGGGCAGAGCCGAGCGCTCCGAGCGAGCCGGCGCCCAGGGAGACCCGGCCGACGTCCAGCGCGGTCATCGCGACCGAGAACCCCTTGCCGACGGGTCCGAGCACGTGCTCCGGTCCCACCTCGACGTTGTCGAGCCGTAGCTCCGCCGTCGACGTCCCGTGGAGCCCCATCTTCTTCTCGGAGCGGCCGACGGAGAAGCCGGCCGCTCCGCGTTCGATCAGGAAGGCCGTGACCCCGCCGTTCGGCCCGAGCTGGGGGTCGGTGGACGCGAGCAGTACGACGCCGTCGCACTCCCGGCCGTTGGTCACGTACAGCTTGGTCCCGGAGATCCGGTAGCCGTCACCGGCAGCGATCGCGCGGCTGCTCAACGCGCCGGAGTCGCTGCCGCTTCCCGGTTCCGTGAGCGAGAAGGCGAGGAGCGTCTCGCCGCGGGCGGCCGGCACGAGCCATCGGCGCTTCTGGGCCTCGGTCCCATAGTACAGGAGCGGGGTCGTGCCGAGCGAGGTGTGGGCGCCGACGATCGCCGCGTGGGAGGCGTCCACCCGTCCCAGTTCCTCCAGGAGGATGCAATAGCCGACCTTGCCGAGCCCGAGGCCGCCGTACGCCTCCGGGATCGGGAGGCCGAAGTAGCCCTCCTGTTGCATCTTCGCGATGCTCGCGGCCGGGAACTCCTCCGATTCGTCCATGGCGTCGATGATCGGCGCGACCACTCGGCCGAGGAACTCCCGGATCGATGCCCGGAGCGCCTCCTGCTCGGGCGAGAACGAGAACTCGAACGGCATGGTTACGTTCCCTTGAACCGGGGGGGTCGACGCTCCTGGAACGCCCGGAGGCCCTCCTGCAGGTCGTCGCTCGGGAGGAGCTCCGACAGGAAGAGCTCGCGCTCGAGCCGGAGCCCGTCGACCAGCGGACGCTCGGCGCCCTCGCGGATCGCGCGTTTGGCGGTCGCGATCGCCTTCGGCGCTCGCTGGGCGATCGTATGCGCGAGGTCCCGGGCCGCCCGGAGCTCCTGCCCAACGGGCACGACCCGGTTGACCAGGCCGATCCGGAGCGCCTCCGCCGCGGTGACGAGCTGCGCGCTGAGCACCATCTCGAGCGCGCGACCCGGGCCCACCAGGCGGGGAAGCCGCTGGGTCCCGCCGACGGCCGGCACGAGCCCGAGGGAGCTCTCGGGAAAGCCGAGCTTCGCCGATTCGCTGGCGACCCGGACGTCGCAGGCGAGGGCGAGCTCGAGTCCCCCGCCGACGGTGAGCCCGTTGAGCGCGGCGATCGAGGCGAACGGCGCGGCGGCGATCCGGCCGAACAGCGCGCCGGCCTGATCGAGACGAGCCGGAGCCTGAGCCGGATCCATTCGGGCCAGCTCCTTGAGGTCGGCACCGGCGCTGAAGAAGGGTCCGTCGGCCGTGAGGATGAGGCAGCGGGTCGACGCCGGCAGCTCGGCCACGCGGACCTCGAGGGCGTCGAGGAGCGCTCCCGACAGGGCGTTCACCGGGGGATTGCGCAGCACGATCAGCTCGACGCCGTCGGCCTCGGCCCGTCGCCCGATCAGCTCGTGGCCCGCCATCAGTACGGAGAGACGGACCGAGCGGTGCCGGTGGTTTACGCTTGCCCCGTCGGGACGACCCTCGCCGAGCGCAGGGTGATATAGCCGCCGCCGCTCGAATCGGCGTGGAGCGCCCCGGGCTCTTCGCCGACGCCGGCGCGACGTACGCCGAGAGCCAGTACGTCGTCCTGGGGGTTCCGTTCGACCGCACGACCTCGTTCCGGCCGGGAGCGCGATTCGGCCCGGACTCGATCCGCCAGCACTCCTGGAACTTCGAGGCGTACGACCTCGAGACCGGCGTGGACCTGACCCAGGTGCCGGTCCACGACCTCGGCAACGCCGGCGAGTTCGGGAGCGCCGAGGAGATGGTCCGGTCGGTCCGCGACGAGGTCGCCAAGCTCTACTCCGACCGCAAGATCCCGATCACGCTCGGCGGGGACCACGCCTGCGCCCCTCCCTGCGTCGAGGCGTTCCCGGCCGGGCGGCCGCTATCGGTCGTCTACCTCGACGCCCATCTCGACTTCCGGGATAGCTATCTCGGCGACCACCGGAGCCATGCCTGCTCGGCCCGGCGGATCTCCGAGCGCGTCGGCGTCGAGAACATCGTGGTGATCGGCGTGCGCTCGGCCTCGAAGGAGGAGATCGAGGCCCATCGGGCCCTCGGCCTCACCTACATCTCGGCCCACGAGGTCGCGCGCGAAGGGATCGAGGCGAGCACCCGGCGCGCCCTCGACCGCCTCCACCCGGAGTCGGTCTACGTCTCGCTCGACATCGACGTCGTCGACCCGGCCTTCGCCGGCGGCACCGGTACGCCCGAGCCGTTCGGTCTCAGCGGCCGCGACATCAAGCAGGTGATCGACACCGTCGCGCCGCGGCTCGTCGGGCTCGACCTCATGGAGGTCTCCCCGCCGTACGATCTGGGCAACACGAGCGCTTTGGCCGCTCGGCTGGTCCGCGAGGCGATCGCCCGGTCGTACCTGGCGCGGGGCTCGCCGTGAGCGAGCCCGAGCCGAGTCCCCCGGCCGGCCGCCCGGTCGCCCGCGGGGCCGAGGCGGCGGTGACCCGCGTCGAGTGGCTGGGGATGGCCGCGGTCCGAAAGGACCGGGACCCGAAGGCCTACCGGCCGAAGCCGCTGGACGACCGGCTGCGGCGCGAGCGGACGCGCACCGAGGCCCGGCTCCTGCGCGAGGCGCGCAGCCTGGGCGTGCGGACCCCCCTCGTGTACGACATCGACCTGACCCACCACCGCCTCGTTCTCGAGGAGCTGCCCGGCCCGACGCTCAAGAGCCTCCTCGAAGCGCCCGGGGCCGGGCCGGACGAGCTCGCCGCGCCGATTGAGGCCTTCGGTCGCGCGCTGGGTCGCCTGCACGCCGGGGGGATGTCCCACGGCGACCTCACCAGTTCCAACGTCCTGTTCCCGACCGGGCCGTCGGGCGAACCCGCCTTCGTGGACCTCTCCATGGGCGCGCGGCCGGCGTCGCTGGAGGAGCGCGGCATCGACCTCCACCTCGTCGAGGAGGACCTAGCGGGGCTCCACCCGGAGGGCGCCAGCCTGTTCGAGCGGTTCCTCCACGGCTACGAGCTCGGGAACGTCGGCGGCGCGAAAGAGGTCCGTCAGCGCGCCCGCGAGATCAAGGGCCGCATCCGGTACGCCTAGCGCGCGGTGCGCGCGGGCAACAGCCGGCCTCTACGCCGCCGGGCTCGTGGCTTGGAGGCCGGCTGCGAGGGCCGCCGGCAGCTCGTCCAGCATGTCGGTGGCGACCAACCCATGACTGCGGTGGGCGAACGCGCGCAGACCCGCCTCCCCCACCCAGTAGCTCGCGAGCCGCGCGGCCTCCAGCGCGGTGAGGCGGCTGCCGAGCAGGAACGCCGAGACCCCCGACAGGAGGTCCCCGGCGCCGGAGACGGAGCCGGCCGGATGGTGGTGCCGATTCACGCGGGTCCCCTCCGGTCCGATGAGAAGATCGGTAGCCCCCTTGGCGAGGATCCCGAGGCCCGCGTCGCGCAGCGCTCCCGCCACGAAGCGGAGGCGCTCCGCCTCGGCCTCCGGGGCCGAAGGAAAGAGGCGCCGGAACTCGCCGTCGTTCGGCGTGAGCAGCGTCGCGGCGTTCCGGCCCGAGCGCGCCGCGCGAAGAAACGGGTCCAACGCATCGGCGTCGA
>DASYZY010000161.1:0-8115 GCA_035945735.1 Thermoplasmata archaeon | reverse complement strand
CCTCCTCGCCGAGCAGCCCCTCGCACTGGTCGAACTCGATCAGGTGCTTCGCATCGAGCTCGTCCGGCCGGAAGTTCCGGCCGATGCAGAACATCCGGAACGGCGCGCGCGGCCGGGTCGCGAGGAAGCGGCCGCTCACGGCGGTGGTCTGGGAGCGGAGCACCGGCCGCCGCGCGACCTCCGGACGGAAGGGGATCCGCCAGCCGAGCGAGATCGGCTCGCTCTCGCCGGGTAGCGGCTGGCCTTCCTGCGCCGCGGCAACGCGGAGCAGCAGGTGGGGGTCCGGCAGCCGACCCTCGAGCCCCTTCACGTGGAAGACGTCGTGGACCGAGCGCGCCGGGTGCTCCTGGGGCATGTACAGCACGTCGGCGTTCCAGAACTCGGTCTCCAGGAGCGGCCCCTCCTCCTCGGAGAAGCCCAGCCCGACCAGCAGGTCGGCGAACTCCTCCAGGAACTCGAGGTAGGGATGCGCGGCGGGCGCGCGCATGAAGGGCACGGTGGCGCGCACGTCGTACGGGCGCAACGCGACCTTCCGCCAGCTACCGTCGGCGAGGCGCGCCGCGGTGAGCGCGCCTTCCTCGGGCAGATCCGCGGCCCCGAGCGCGAGTCGCTTGCCGTCGTCGGAAGCGGCCCAGCGCCGGTCGACGGTACGCTCGACGGCCAGCAGCCCGCGCTTGCGCAGGGACTTCGCGGATTCGGGGGCGATGGCCTCGCCCCGGGAGGCCGCGGCGAGCGCCGCCTCCTCGGGCAGCGGGTCGTCGGCCGAGTTGGGCGCGAGCGCGAACGGGGAGCCCGGGGTGAGGCGACCCTGGCGGCGCAGGACCCCCACGGCGACCGGCAGCTCGGCCTCCTGCAGCGTGGCGGGAACGAGCTGTTCGGTGGTGAGCGGACCCTCGCCCCGGCGCAGGCGGTCGAGCAGTCGACGTTCCGGCAGTCCGTGCGCCAGCGCCTCCTGGCCCCGCGGCGTCAGGACCTCCCGCTCGCTCGAGCGCTCGTCCACAACGACGAATCCCTTCGATCGGAGTCGCTGGAGCGCGCCCCGCGCGATCTCGGGCAACACCCCGGCGGCGTCACCGAGGGCTGCCTCGGTTTGCGGCGAGGACTCCGCCTGAAGCCGGCGCAGGAGCGATCGCTCGGCGGCCGACAGGGAGAGCTCGAGACCGTCGGTCGGCGGCGCCTCGGCCGGCACGTCGGCGCGACCGGCGCCGTGGTTAAGGGGTTTGGGTCGCGCGCGGGCCCCGCTAGCCGGCCACGAGGCCGTTACCCGTGAGGAAGAAGTAGACCCCCACCCCGCCCATCATCACGTTGGTGTCGATCGACGAGAGGCTGATCCAGCTCGAGGCCGTGAACAGCGCCGTCGACTGCGTGGTATAGGTGTACAGGGCGAGCGAGTTCGCGATCCGCTCGGAGAGGTCGTAGAACAGCACCCGCTCCGGTCCGGCCGGCGTGGCCCCCGCGAGGTCCAACAGCTTGACCATCGCCTTGTAGGCGATCGCCTGGCAGGCCTCGGGGAAGCTCGCGTTGGCGTAGTAGTTGTAGTCGGTCGCCGGGTGGGCGCAGCTGGACTGCGAGTACTGGCCCACGTACAGGCCCTGCGCGACCCCATCGCCGCCGGTGTAGGTGGCGTTGGGGAGGTACAGCGGCGCCGTGTAGTCGGTCGGGTCCGGGTAATCCGGCGCCCAGCCGAGCCCGTAGATCGGCATCGGATTGGTGCCGGCGGCCGATGCCTCCGACAGGAGGAGCACGGTGTTGAAGTTGACGTCGACCGGGTTGAGCCGGATCGCGCCTCCGCTCTCGAGCGAGACCCAGTTCGCCCAGAGCGCGAGGATCTCGTCGCCGGTGGGGTCGCCGGTCAGGCCGAAGATCGGGAACTGGCAGGGGTTCGCGCTCGAACAGGCGGCGACCTCGCTATCGTAGTACGGCCCCGAGACGTTGTGGAGCTGCGACCACCAGTAACCGGCGCAGGAGCTGTTCGAGTTCGATGAGCAGGGGTCGCCGGTCGGCCAGTTGATGTCGCGGGGGTAGTAATTGGCCATGAACTGCGGGATCGCCCCACCGTACAGGAAGCCGAGCGTGATCCCGTTCCGGGTATTGATCGTGGTCTGGACCGTCTGGTACGGGTAGGTGTGGACGATGAACTGCCGGAGCCCGAGGTGGCTGAAGAAGTCCGACGGGATCGAGATCGGCTGGGTCGAGTACTGCGTCGCGCCCCCGACGTTGATGTCCAGGTTGAACGGCTCGAACCCGATCGACAGCGTCGGCGTCGACTCGGCGTTCACCTGGCCCTTGTTGATCAGTTGGACCAGGAAGGAGAGGTCGGTCGACGGGACCGATGCGAAGTCGGCGGTCCCGCTCGCGAGCGCCTGCTCGCCTTCGGTGATGTCGCTCTCCCAGGTGACCTGGACTTCGCCGGCGTACGAGCCGGGCTGCGGGTAGCAGCCCTTCCAGTGGCAGGCCGGGTTGGCCTGGTAGGCCGGGTTCGCCTTTAGCTCGTAGGCGGTCCCCACCTGATAGTTCGCGCTGTAGTACGGTCCGCTGCCGACCATGTTGTACTGGACGTTGCCGATGAACCGCTGCGTCGCCCCGGAGCCGAGCGTCTCCCACTGGTCCCAGCCCATGGCCGGGATCGAGCTCACGGGCAAGCCGTACGAGCCCTGGCCCGGCATCTGGCAGGGGTGGTCGCCGGAGCCCGAGGAGTTGCCGGAGGTCCAGAAGGGGATGCCGGCGGCCTGCGCCTGCGCGCTGAACCAGCCGCAGGGCACGATCGAGCCCCCGAGCTGGTCGGCGATGAGCTCGAGGAAGTACGGCCAGCTCTGGTTGTGCGCGTTGGCGTAGAAGGTGACGCAACCGTGGTCGGAGCTCATCGCGCCGGTGAGCGACTGACAGAAGCTGTTGTTCACGCTCATCGAGTTGAGGATGTCCTGGGGCGTGTTGTTGTAGGGCCCGTGGTACGAGTCCCACAGCTGGTTGCCCGGGGACAGGAGGGCCTGGGCGAGGATCCAGCCGTTGTTGCAGCCGACGCACGGCTGGACCGCGAAGCCGAGCGTCCGGGCGACGGAGAAGACGACGTCCGACGGGTAGACGCCCCAGCTGGCGCCGGTCTTCGGGTCGTAGAAGTGCGCCGAGTTCGAGATGACGAAGGTGTAGGCCTCGTTCGTGGAGTTGTACAGCGGCGAGCCGTACAGCGAGTTGCAGCTGGAGCTGTCGGGCCCCGGCACGCACGTCGCGATCACCGGGATGTACGAGGCCGGGTTCGGACCGGATTCGGTGCCGTTGTACTCGATCAGCGGCTCGTACACGTTCGCGATCGCCTCGTACGAGCCCGTGTCGTAGGCGATCGCCGGGTCCTCGGTGCGCGCGCCGCCGGGCAGGTCCTCGTAGTTGATGATGAGCCCCGGGTGCGGGCTCTGGGGCGAGGCCGCGCCGGCGACGCCAGCGTTGGCTGGCGGGGTGAACACGAAGACGGTCCAGTTGAACCGCTGGTCGACGAGCGGCTTGGTACCGGGCGTGATCGTCACCGCGTTGGTCGAGCCACCGAGGACGCCGATCGTGTAGACGCCGGCGGCGCTGAAGTGGAAGGTGCCTCCCGCGCTCGTGGCAGTCAGATTGGGGGAGGTGAGGTGGATAGAGCTCGAGGAGGCGGTGATGTTCGGCGGAACCTCCTGCCAGAGCGGGTTGGTGGGGGCGTTGGTGTACGTGGCGCTGACCGTGACGCTTCCCCCGAGCGGGATGACGGCGGTGGCGCTGGTGGCGCCCCCGGCCGGGGTACTGTTGGAGACGACTGTGCCCGAGATGCCGGGCAGCGTTAGGTTCGTGTCGGCGGCGAACGACGGGGTGACCGAGACGGGCACGAGGGCGTGGTAGTTGTCGTGGACCGTGCCCGCGACCAGCGCGGTCACGCCGACGAGGTACATTCCGGGCGTCGAGAAGGTGTGGGCGATCGCGCCCTGGGTCGTGTTGAAGACCCCGCTCCCATCGCCAAAGTTGAAGGAGTACTTGGTCGCGGTCTCACCGGTGGGCAGGGTCGCCGTGAAGGTGGCGAGTCCGCCCTGCTGGATCGACTTGAGGGGGAGCGAGAGCGCCACGTCGTGGAGGTTCAGGAACACGTCACAGCCGGGCGTGTTGGCCGGCTGGCACGAGGGCTTGGCCGAGGGCGAGAACCCGCCCATGATCGCGAAGGCGGTCACCCCCACAAGCACGAGCGCGATGACGACCAGGAACGTCGACGCGATGGGCGTGAGCGCGCGATAGTTGGTTCGGCGAAGCAGGGTCGGCGGACGGGTGCGGTTCTCGTGCATGGAGGGGGCGTCCCGGGGCTCCCGGCCGACGGCCGTGAGTCGGACGGGCGGCGAAGCGGAGCGGCTTATTTATACCTCTTGGGCGCGCACGAGACTTCCGTCGGCCGGATAGGGCGGAACGGGGCCCCTCCCCTCACTCGCCGAGGGTCTCGGCACCGCCCGGCGCCGCTGGCGGGTGGACCAGCGCGGAGAGCACCCGGAAGGCGTGCAGGACATCTTGCTCCCGCACAACGAACGTCGAGTCGGTGTAGACGCTCATCAGCTCGAGCGAGTTGATGCCGGCGCGGTACAGCGCGCCAGAGAGGAAGGCGAGGACGCCCGGCGTCTCCACGATCGTCTCGGGGCTGCGGACCGTCAGCGCGGAGAGCTGGCGGTGGACCGCGATCGCCGAGCTCCGTCCGATCGAGGCGAGGATCGATTCCGCGAGATCCTCCTCGCACAGGATAGTGAGTGCTCCTGGACCCTGCAGCAGCTGGAGCAGGTTCCGGCGATCGGAGATCAGGCTGCGCCCGAACTCCAGCACCTGGCCGAGCAGCTCCCAGTCGTTGGGCACGGTGATGATCACGACCCGCGTCCGGACCTCGATCCGGCTGGCCTTGACCACCTCGAGGACGCGCTGCTCGAGCGGCTGGTCGACCCGCATCTGGCGGCGGTAGCGACGGCAAGCCACCTCGACCGCCTCCTGGTTCAGCAGACCGGTTTCCGCCCGGATCCGCCGGGCGAGGGAGGTGAAGTTCAGGATGTCGTACCCGAGGCAGTCGCGGACCGAGGGATGGTCGTCGATGTAGCGGCGCGCGATCTCGGCCGCGGTCGGTCCGGACGGGGGTTTGCGGGGCGGCATGCAGGAGGTACCGGTCGGTGCAGGGGAGGTGGCGGCTTGCCCAAGAGCCTTGCCTCGCGCGATCGCGGCTTCGCACGAGTTTGGCGGACGAATGGACCCCGCCGGGGCCTGTCGTGCGGGAGACAGAGGGGATATATCGGGGCCACCTGCTCGGCGCCGCACACGACGAGAGGACGGGGAACCGGGAGCCCACGTCCTGACTCCAGTCGGAGGCGGGACGCGGCTCACGCCACGCCGGACTCGAGTGCAGAGGAGAAGACCCCATGGTCACCCAGCGCCGCCATCTGAGGCTGCTGCCCTGCACGCAGTGCGGGCACCTCCGGGCGAGCCACTACCTCCTCGCTCCGCCCGACGGTCGGAACCGGCGTCACTTCAGCCGCCCCCGGGACCGGAGCACGCCGATCCCCTGCCATGTGATGAGCTGCGAATGCGCGCGCTTCGAGGGCGACCCTTCCGCCTTCTTGTGCCCGGTCTGCTCGCGGGAGTACGCGACCCGGGCGAGCCTCGAGATCCATCTCTACGGTCGGCACCCCGGTCTCACCGCGCGGGAACGCTCGGCCTTGCTGCAGGGCGCGCTCAACGGCAGGAGCGCCTGGGGCGAAGGCGAGCGGACGCCGACCGAACGCTCCGTTGAGCAGCCGCCGATCGCGGTCTAGTTCGCCCGTCCGGCCTTCTTGCGCCGCCCGGAACGACCGGCGATGAGCTCGGGCACCTCGTCGGAGCTTCCGACGAGCCGCGATAGCGCGGCGTAGCCGCGGATCACCTGCTCCTCGCGGAAGACGAAGATGGAATCGGTGTAGACGCTCACCGTCTCCATGCAGTTGATCCCCTCGCGGAACAGCGCCTCGGCGAGCGCGGCGAGCACCCCCGGGGTCTCCGCGACCTCGGGGCGGCTCCGGAGCGCCACGCTCGCCAGCCCGCGCTCCACGCCGAGGAGCGCGCGCTCGGGGATCGCTCCCAGCAGGGTGGCGAGCAGGTCGTCCTCGCACAGGATGGTCAACGCCCGCGTGCCCTGGTACATCTGGAACACCCCACGGGTCCGGTGGCTGGGCAGCAAGCCCCGGCCGATCCGATAGAGCTCGGCGAGGATGGCGGCGTCCTCCCGGATCCGGATGATCGCCACCCGGCTCCGCACCTCGAGCCGGCTGTGGGTGAGCACCTGCTGCGCCGTGGTGCTGGCGCCCCCGGCCGCCCGCAGCTCCTGCTGGTAGCGCCGGCAGGCCATCTCGACCGCCTCGGCGTTGCGCATCCCGCATTCGGCCTGGATCTTCCGGGCCAGGAAGGCGAAGTTGACCAGATCGTCGCGCAGCGCATCGCGCACGGACGGATGGTCGTCGATGTAGGCCCGGGTCTCGTCCGCCGTCGACGGCGGACGCGCCCGCGACGACCTCACGGCACGGGGCGAGCCCCGAGAGGACTATACCTCTATTGAGGCGGAGGCGGCGGCGCTGCCCTGGTCGAGGGCGGCCGGAAGGAGCCGCAGCGCGGACAGAAGGTCAACGCCGGGTCGAGCGGGAATCCGCAGACCGCGCAGTTGCCGACGGCCGGCGGGGGTGGAGGGCTGCTGGCGGCCGGCGTCGAAGCCGCGAGCGAGCGTGGAGCGGCGGGTGGGGGCGGAGGGGGAGGGCGAGCGGGTCCCGGAGCGGTCGGGGCCATCCGGGGCGGTGGGGCGGCGGGCATCGATCGTGCGGTGGCGGTCGGAGCGACCGCGCCGGCGGATCGTATCCGGGCCACGGCAGTCCTTCGCCGGGCCCGGTGGCTCAGCGAGCGTCCAATGAGGACGGCCGCGAGCACGATGAGCAGGAAGGCGATCACGTTGTACGGGAACTGAGTGATGATCGCGAGGAAGCCGGCGAGCCCGAGGAGGTTCACCGTGACCGACGTGGAGTTGCTTCCGAAGAATCCGCCCTCGAGGATCGTGGCGGTGATCGACGCATGGCTGCCGATGTAGCAGCTGGCGAAGGACAGGGGGACGCTGACGCTGCCGCTCGCGTTCGTCGTGCCGCTCGCGCTCGAGAAGGTCCCTCCGCACGGGCCGGCGTAGCCCGCTTCCGAGCTCGAGGAGAACTGGACGACCAGATTCGCCAGGGGACGGAAATTGCTGGCGTTGCTGACGAGCGCGCTGGCGGTGAGCGAGCCGCCCGGGGGCACCGAACCCGCGCTCAGCGTCAGGTTGAGCAGCACGTAGGAGCTCACCAGGTCCTGATAGAGCAGCAGCGCGCGAGGCGTGCCCCAGCCCGTGACCGCGTCCCAGCCGGGCGCCGCCGAGTCGATGCAGTTACTGCCGCTGGTGATGTCGACGAGCGCGCGGGCCACCGTCCCGTTGGGCTCGGCCTGCGCGATGGCGTACATCCGGGGATCGAGGAAGCCGAACGGAGTGCCCCGGATCGCATCCATCTCGGCGACGATGCCGCCCCAGAAGGGGGCCGCGAAGCTCGTGCCGTCGCCGACGCGCATGTTGCCGCCGAAGTAGAGGAAGTTGTAGGCCGCCGGCCCGGCGACGTCGGGTATCCCTCGGTGGCCCGCTCCGGTGATGGCCGCGACCCCTTGCTGCCAGGAGGGCACGCCGTAGTCGAGCGCGTAGCCGCCGCCGGAGCCGTTCCAGGCCGGCTCATTGTCGATGCCCGTGATCTGGCCGGTGACGGACACGTCGAGGACCGGCGCCGTGCCGCCGACGGCCAGCACCTGCGGCGAGGCGGCAGGGTACTGGGGCTGAGGCGTCGACGTACAGGCCCCACCCGAGCGTTGGGCGCCGCCGTTGTCGCCGCTCGCCGCGACGAAGGTGATCCCGCTCTTGGAGGCGCTAGAGAAGGTCGACTCGAAGGCCGCCTGGAGCGAGGTATCAGCGCCGTCGATGGTCGCGAAGGACATCGAGACGACGACCACCCCGTTGAGTCCCACCGCGGTGGACAGTGCCTGGCTGAGCGCGACATCCGACGGAGAGTACCCGTCCGAAGCCGGTCCGTCCGGGGCGTA
>DASYZY010000160.1:0-2215 GCA_035945735.1 Thermoplasmata archaeon | reverse complement strand
CGTCTCGGAGAGCCTGATCGCGTGGGCAGCCAGCAGCGGCCCGGTGGCGAGATCGAACGGCTCGCGCACCACTCTGGCGAGGAGCAGGTGGAGCTCGGCCTCCCTGGAGCCCTCGGCGACAGAGCGGAGGTCGTGCACCGAGAGGGCTGGGACGAACGGCTCGAGCACCACCTGCTCGAGCACGCCTCCGGCCGACCTGAAGACGGTCCGGAGCGACTCGTGCCGTGCCACTACCTCTGCGATCGCCCCTCCGAGTGCGTCGAGGTCGAGATGGCCGGACAGCCTGCGGAGAAGGTGCATGTTGAACGCGCCGCCGCTCGGAGTCAGCTGCTCCAGGAGCCAGACGCGCTCCTGCGCGAACGAGAGGGGCACGGGGCCGCCGTCCCCGCGGGGCTGCAGCCGCGTCGCTTCCTCCTCGGCGGCGAAGCCCTCCTCGGCGAGGAGCAGCGCCAGCAACTCATCGCGCTCGGCGGACATCTCCCCTTGCGCCGCTCCGCTCACTGGGCACCCTTGTCCTCGCCCGCTCCGTGCAGGCGGTCGCGGATCTCCTCCGCCGACATGCTCTCGATCTTCAGGCGCGCACGGGCGACGGCGAGGAGCCGACCGGGGGCCGTCTCTGCACCCTGGAGGACGCCGGCGAGGCCTGCCAAGGTCGGGTTCTCGAACAGCGACCGCAGGGGGACCTCGACCATGAGGTAGTCCCGGATGCGCGACATCAACCGGGTCCCGAGGAGCGAGTGGCCTCCGAGATCGAAGAAGTTCTCGGTGACGCCCACCTCTTCGAGCCCGAGCAGGTCGCGCCACATGGACACGAGCACCTCTTCGACCTCGTCGCGGGGAGCGACATGCTCCCGGACCGCCCTGGCGAACACCGGGGCAGGGAAGGCGCGGCGGTCGATCTTGCCGTTGGCGGTTCTCGGCATCGAGTCGAGGACCATCACCGAGGCGGGGGCCATGTACTCAGGCAGGTCCGCCGCCGCGAAGTCGCGCAGCTCGTCGGCCGAGACCTCGGCACCCGCAGTGAGTGCGACGTAGGCGACGAGGCGCTTGTCCCCCGGTAGGGGCTCGGCGGCGACGACGGCACAGCTGACGACAGAAGGGTGCCGCTCGAGCACCGCCTCCACCTCGCCCGGCTCGACGCGAAACCCACGGATCTTGAGTTGGCCGTCGGCGCGGCCCACGAACTCGATGTTGCCGTCGGCGCGGTAGCGGGCGAGGTCGCCCGTCCGGTAGAGGCGGGCGCCGGTCCCGCCATAAGGGCTGGGCAGGAACCGCTCCGCTGTCAGCTCCTCTTGCGCGAGGTAGCCGCGGGCGAGTCCCGCGCCGCCGATGTAGATCTCGCCGACGCAGCCGACAGGGACCGGCTCCAGCATGCGGTCGAGGACGTAGACCTCGACTCCGGCGAGCGGGCGGCCGAGCGGCAGGTCGAGGCGCCCCATCTCGTCGGGATCGTTCCCGACCTTGAAGACGGTGGTCGTGATCGTCGCTTCGGTCGGCCCGTAGGAGCTGAGGAACTGGGCGTCGGTGTCCGCGATCGTCGACCACGCCTGCAGGGCGTCGGGCGAGACGCGATCGCCTCCCGTCATGAACAGCCGCAGGCCGGGGTAGAGAGGCGTGCCCGATCCGGCGAGGTCCGTCACCCACTGGTGCCAGAAGGCGCTCGGCAGGTCGAGGACGGTGATGTGGTGCTTCTCGCAGAGCGCGAGCAGCTCACGGTTGGCGAGCATTCCTGGCGCCGGGTGCATCACGAGCGCGGCGCCCGACAGCAGGGTCGGCCAGATCTGCGTTCCGGAGGCGTCGAAGCTCAGGGGCGCGAACTGGAGCATGGCGTCGCCGGCGCCGAGCCCGGTCTCGCCGATCATCGCCAGGGTGTGGTTCACGAGGGAGCGATGCTCGACCATCACCCCGCGAGGGACCCCGGTCGTCCCGGACGTGTAGATGACGTAAGCGAGGTCGCCGGCTTCCGGCGTGTTGCGCTCAGCCGTCAGCGCGACCGCCGCTCCGTCGCCTTCGTCGTCGATGAGGCACGTGGCCACCTGTGAGCCCGCTAGGCGATCGGCGTAGTCCCGCCTGGTGACTACAAGACCGACCTCCGCGTCCTTGAGCGTCGTGAGCAAGCGGGCACCCGGCTGGTCCGGGTCGAGCGGCAGGTAGGCGCCGCCCGCCTTGTGCACCGCGAGCAGCGCCACCACCAGGTCGACCGAGCGCGGCAGCG
>DASYZY010000159.1:0-4371 GCA_035945735.1 Thermoplasmata archaeon | reverse complement strand
CGAGCGGCGCCGAGGCGATCGTGGTCCACGGCGAATCGCCGGGCTCGGGTCGATCGCGTGCGCCGCGCTCGCTCGCCCGCCCGTTCGTGCATCTCGCGCCGCTCGATGCCCCCGGCTGGCAAGGGCTTACGAGCCGCGCCTTGCTGAAACTCTTGGATCGGTGGGAGGAGGGCGGTGTCGACGTCGCGGTCGCCGAGATCAAGGCGACCGGCGTGGATCAGACGCTCGCCGCGTCGCTCGCACACCAACTCCTCGCCAAAGGTCGTCCGCATATGATTCGGCAAGGCCGCAGCCTGGACGTATTTCCTCGGGCGGTAAGCGAGGAGCTCATCAAGTCCGTGATGAAACTCGCCTCTGTCGAAGTCCAGGGCGAGACCGACGCACCGGTCACGACCGACATCCACCGGCTCATCCGGTGGCCGGGCTCGCTCCACGGAGGGAGCGGGCTCCGGGTCCTCCCGATCTCGAGGGACGAGCTCGACAGGTTCGAGCCGCTGCGCGAGGCGGTGCCCGAGTCGAACGGGTCGGCCCGAGTTCGGGTCGAGCTCACCGAGACGGTGCGTCTCCCCGTTGGGGAGGGGACGCTCGCGGGCTCCGCGGGGGAGCGTCTCGACCTGGAGGCGCCGGCGGCGACCTTTCTCATGCTCCGGGGCGAGGCTAGGCTGGCGCCGGCGCCACCGGGGTAGCGACGGGCTCGGGGCGCACCGGCACGACGAGCCGGCCGACCCGCTCGATCTCGGCCTCGACCGTGACGCCGGCGGCGAGCTTTCGGCCCGGCGAGCCGTACTCGAAGCCTTTCACGCCCCCGAGCGTCCCGAGCGAGATCAGGTCGCCGGGCTCCAGCGTGATGCCCCGGGTCAGGTGCTCGAGGATGGCCGGGATCTGGAACACGTAGTCGGAGCTGTCGCCGCTCTGCCAGAGGGTGCCGGCGACCTTGAGCTGCATCCGCAGCGGGTAGGGGCTGCCGACCTCCTCCTTCGGCACGATCCAGGGACCGACCGCCATCGTACCGTCGAACCCCTTGCCCATGACCCAGTCGACGGAGTTGGGGACGGGGTACTGGAGGTCCCGGTAGGCCATGTCGAGGGCGATGGTGTAGCCGGCGACGTGCTCGTACGCCTTGGCCGCCGGGATGTGCTTGCCCCGCTTGCCGATGACGATCGCGAGCTCGACCTCGACGTCGGGGTGGGTCCCGACCGAGTGCAGCTGCAGCGGTTCGCCCGGGCCGACGAGCGAGTTGGCGAAGCGCGTGAACAGGTACGGTTGGGCGGGCGCGGCCTGCCCCTTCTCGGCCAGGTGGCTCTTGGAGTTGTGGGCCAGGCAGTAGATCTTCGCGCCGGCGACGACCGGGGCGAGCAGGCGCACGCCCTCCTCGGGCTTGAACAGGAAGCGGGCGCCGGTGGCGGCGCGGGGGGTCCAGCCCATCCGGCGCCGCCGCTCGATGTACTCGACGATCTTCCGGGTGACCTCGACCGAGTCCGGGCCACCGGCGAAGAAGGCGCGCATGTCCCGGAACCGGCTCGGGTCGGCGCCCTTGACCGGGTTCACGCCGAAGTAGTCCCGGCAGGCCGTGTCCAGGTCGATGTACTCGTTGGCGTCGGTGAGCATGCCGAAGTGGAACTGGTCCTGCAGCAGGAAGTGGACGAGCTTCACCGGTCCTCGAATCGGGGCGAGTCGGTCCGGCCTATAACGCTGCGCGGCGACCGGCCGGCGGAGGCGCGGGCCGGAAGCGGAGCAGCGCCCCGCCGTCGATGCGCTCGCTCGATAGCAGCGAGAGACCGAGCGCGTCCGTCTCCGTGCGCGTGGCAAGCCCGGTGAGCATCGACGGGGCGGCGGTGTCGCCGATCAGCACGGGGGCCACGAACAGGCTGAGCTCGTCCACGAGTCCCTCGGCCAGGAAGCTCGCGAGCACGCGCGACCCGCCCTCGACCAAGAGCCGGTGGACGCCGCGCGAGCCCAACTCCCGGAGCAAGGCGGGGAGGTCCACGCGGTCCGTTCCCGCCCGGAACTGGTCGACGGTCGCCGGGTACGGCCGAACCGGGCCGGCCGGTCCGGCGATCAGGGTGGGACGGGAGCCGTCGAGGACGCGCGCCCGCGCCCCGATCGGCTCCCGGCCCTCCAGAACAACCCGCAGCGGCTCCCGGCCCGCCGCCTCGCCGAGCAGCTCCCAATGGACCCGCAGCGAGGGGTCGTCGAGCCGGATGGTACCGGCGCCCACCAAGATCGCCTGGCACTCGGTCCGGAGCCGCTGCACGCGCTTCAGGTCCTCCGGCCCGGACAGTCGGGCGCGCGCGCCGCCGGCGTAGGCGAGCTTCCCATCGGCGGAGACGGCGCAGTTGGCCAGTACGTACGGGCGGGGGGCGGGCGTCGACGACGGGCTCATGCCGGTTCGTTCGACGGCCCCGAGATCCGTTCGGCCTCGGCGGAGAGGTCGGCGTGGGGCAGGCCCGCGGCCGCGATCTCCTCGACGTTGATGGCCACGTTCGCCAGCGCGCCCTCGCGGGCCGAGCGTAGGAGCGCGAGGGCGCTGACCAGGTCGCTGCCCACCGAGGCCTTCGTCGCCGACCGGTGCAGCTCGATCTGCTGCTCGAGACGACGCGCGAGCCGGGCCGTCTCCATCGGAACCTCGGCCGCCCGTCGCAGCGCGAGCTCCCAGGCGCGCGCGGCCGGCGCGTCCTCGGGCGCCGCGCGCCGGGCCTTGCGGCTCTCCCGCAGCGCTTCGAAGGCGGCGGAGTCCTCGTCCGCCAGCGCCGCGAAGCGGGCGCGGGCCGCCCCGAGCTCGGCCGAGAGTCCGGCGAGCGCGGGAGCGCTGCTGCCCGAGGGGGCCGAATAGGCGAGCACCATTTGCGCGAGGGCGACGGCGAGCGCGCCGGCCAATGCGGCCACCGAGCCTCCGCCCGGTGTCGGCGTCCGGGCGGCGACCCGATCCAGGAGCTGTTCGAAGGGAAGCGCCGCGAGGCCCGTGGCCGCCGGCGACGGAGCCGCTGCCGGGGCCGCGCTCAGGCGACGCTCCAGGATCCGGTGGCGGTCGAAGTCGTTGAGCTGCAGGTAGTACTCCGCCGCATCGAACAGCGCATCCTCGGGCACGAGCCCGACGATCTCGCTGGACTCCACCGCCACGCCCAGTCGCTCGGCCTCGCGCCGGACCATCTCGACGACCCGGGGGATCGGCGTGCGCCGGTAGTCGGTCAGGTTCATCGAGACCTGGGCGCGCTGCCGTTCCTTGATCTCGAAGCCGAGGGCCTTCACCTCGGCGAGGCCTCCATCGCGGCCGCGCACGGCGTGCGCGACGCGCTTGGCGACGGCCACGTCGGGGGTGCTCAGGTAGACGTTGTAGGCGATCAGCACCGGGCGGGCGCCGACGGCGACCGCACCGGCGGTGGGGTGCACCTTCGCCGGTCCGAAGTCGGGCGTCCGAGCCGGGTCCGAGGCGATCGACTCCCGGATCCCTTCGAACTCGCCCCGGCGGACCACGGCGAGGTCGCGCCGCTCCGGGCGTCGTGCGGCATCGCCGTAGAGGTAGACCGGAAGCGCGAGCTCCTGGGCCAGGAGCTCGCCCAGGTGCTCGGCGAGCCGGACCGCGTCCTCGGTACGGGCCTCTCCCAGGGGGACGAACGGGATGACATCGACCGCTCCCATCCGGGGGTGTTCGCCGTGGTGGTGCGTCAGATCGATCTCCGCGACGGCCACGCGCGCCATGGCGAGCACCGCGGCCACGAGCGCATCGCCGTCGCCGGCGAGGCTGATCACCGATCGATGGTGGTCGGCGTTGCTCTCGACGTCGAGCACGGTGACGCCGGCGCGGCCGCGCGCGGCGGCCACGATGCGCTCGATCCGGGCGGCGTCCCGTCCCTCCGAGAAGTTCGGGACGCATTCGAACCGCTTCATGTGGCCTCTGGCGCGAACGAGTCGAGGCTCGCCTGGCGGGCGCGGGGCGGTTCGGTCGCCGGGTGGGGGGAGCGATGGATCCGGTCGAGCGTGGCCCGGACCCGGGGCTCTCCGAACCCGTGGCGGGCCACGAGGAGCTCCACCACGGCGGCGTCGTCCACCGGCCGGAAGACCGGAGGCTCCGTCGCGATCACGTCCGGCGATCGGAACAGCTCGGTGATGGGGGCGAGCTCGGCGGGGTCGAGGCCGGCGCGCCGGAGGCTCTCGTCGACGCCGAGGTGCTCCTGCGCGAGCTTGAGCGCCCGCTTGGGGCCGTAGCCCTTGGCGCCCTCGGAGTAGTCGTTCCCCACGAGGAGCCCGACCAGGATCAGCTCGTCGGACGAAAGGCCCAGGCGGCTCAGCAGTTTCTCCCGATCGATGACCTGGGCGCCGAGCGCCTTGCCGCGCGGCGCTCGCGCGGCCAGCCCCCGGACCAGCCGCGGG
>DASYZY010000158.1:0-3665 GCA_035945735.1 Thermoplasmata archaeon | reverse complement strand
GTGACATTGACCTGGATGTCCCCGATCGACCCCAGCGAGGGGGCCATGAACGAGAAGCTGCCGCCGGAGACGGTGCCGGTCGCGAAGGTCGGGAAGCTGCCGTCGTAGCCGCTCGCCGTCCAGTACAGGGTCGCCCCGGAGAACGCCGAGCCCTGGGTCGAGACGCCCACCGAGATCGTGTCACCGGGCAGGTAGTCGTACTCGCTGGGGGCGAGCAGGATGCTCGGGTGCGAGACGTACGCATAGGCGAAGGCGTAGATCTCGGTCGTCGCATTGTAGGCGTCGATGCCCACCTCGATGTCGCCCTGGTAGGCGACCGGCATTCCGAGGGAGAAGGTGCCGGTGCTGCCCGAACTGGTGATGTTGCCGACGGCGAAGTAGCGGTACGCGCTCGCGGTCTCGATGGCGAACCACGCTTCGGCGGTCCACGGGCCCCCCGAGCTGCCGAGCCCCTCGTTGGCGATGGTCCAGGTCAGCGTCGCCGTGTCCCCGCCGTAGTACATCTCCTGGCCGAAGCTCAGGGCGAGGCCGGGGTTGGAGGCGACCGGCAGGACGCTGAAGAAGAGCGTGTTGTTCCGGCTCGACCCCGGCCCGCCGGACTGGGTCGCGTTGGCCCAGATCGTGTAGGTCGCGAGGGGCACGAACGTCGAGATCGAGGTCAGGAACAGCGTGGAGGCCATCCCGTTCTGGTCGGTGAGCAGCGACAGCGGCGGGTTGCCCGGGATCGGGGAGACGAGGGCGTTGTGCGGGTTCCGGAAGGTGAGCGCGACCGAGATGTTGGGCGCGGCCGCATAGTAGCCGCCACCCACGATCTCGACGTCGACGGTGAGGATCGCCGGGACGTTGCCCGGCAGCACGGTCAGAGGGCTGCCGCTGGTGCTGAGGGTGAGCGCGAGGGAGACGGTCAGGTTGCCGACCTCGGTGAAGGTGAACGCGCTGACGGTCGTGCTGCCGCTCGCCGTCGTCTCATTGGCGTACAGCCTCAGCTCGATCGGCGAGTTGGGGGCGGCGTTCAGCGGGACGGGGAAGGTTGCCGTCCCGAGGCCCGAGGGGGTGAGGGTCCGCCCGTGGCCGCCGAAGAGCGAGACGACGGTGAAGTTCGCGAGCCGGTAGGTGCCCACGAGGGTGAGGCTGCTGGGGGTGTAGAGCGCATCGTTGGCGGTCTTGTACACCTCGTACACCACCGTCGCGGTCGTACCAGGGAGGTACGCCGACTGAGCGGGCGAGAGGGAGTCGGTGTAGACCTGCACGCTGAAGTTGGAGGCGACGAAGCCGGCGTGCGTGCCCGAGAGGGTCACGTTCCACTGGCCGCCGTACGGCAGGGTGAGGGGGATGGCGTAGTACGCGTTCCAGTTCGAACTGTAGTTGTAGGTGGAGGCCGAGAAGTTCGCCTCCCACGTGGCTACGGGGTTCGTGAGGCCGTCGCGGCTCGCGTTCTGGTCGTTGATGCTGACCTTGGCGAGCGTGTCGCCGGTGGGGTCGTAGGCGACCCAGTATACGTTTCCCGAGCCCAGTCCGACCCGGAAGCTGTTCAGCGTGAAGCCGCCGGAGTCGGTGGTGGCGATCGTGGAGAGGGCGTGCGGGCGCGGAGCCGTCGCTCCCGGCGAGGCCGAGTGCGAGCTGCCGAGTCCCGGCAGGAAGACGAGCGCGATCAGTCCCAGGGCCAGGGCCACCGAACGGAGGCCCACGAGGCGGCGTTGCATGTCGGGATTCTCCGGAGTGACGTATATTTAGATTCACCGGTGCAGATGTGATGGGTCCGGGGACCCGGATTGGCCCACCGGTCGGTTCTTCTACGGCGGAGCACCTAGGCCCGCGGTGGCCGCGGAGAGCAAGCCCGGCCCGAAACCCAAGCGGGTGTACCTCCGGGTAGTACGGGCGCCCGGAGTAGGGCCGGAAGCGCGCCCGAGCGCCCGGAGCCTCCGCGCCTGGACCAACGAGCTCGAACGGGTCGGGCGGCTCGTGGCCCACGGGGAGCTGACCGAACCGCCCGGCGACCTTTTGCTCCTCCGAGCAGCGGACGCGGCGGAGGCCGAGCGCGCGCTCCGGGGGGACCCTTGGCGCGCAGTAGAAGGCGCGCAGATCGAGCTCCTCACCTGGCATGCGAGCCACTCGGCCACCGGCGTCAATCTCGACCCGCCCCCGTCCCGGGGCGCGGGCCGGCTCACGAGCTTGCGTCGGATCGCGATCGCCGTTCGGGATCAGAAACGGGCGCTCGCCTGGTACCAGGAGGTGCTCGGGCTCACCGTCCGCGAGCGGGAGGAGGAGACCGGCTTCATCGAGCTCGCGCTCGGTCAGGGCAGCTCCGGCCTCTCCGTGGTCGAACCGAGACCGGAGTGGGGCGAGCCGTACTACTCCCGCACCGCGGCCCGGGTCGGCCACGAGACCGGGATCGTCTTCCAGACCGACAGCGTGCCGGCCCTCGCCCTCCGCCTGGAGCACGCCGGGACCCGCATCACGCAGCCGCCCCGCGCCGAACCGTGGGGGGGTACGACGCTGCGCTTCGAGGACCCCGACGGCAACGAGTTCCTGGCCTTCCAGTGGGGGAGCGGAGCGACGCCCCCGATGCCCCCGACAGAGAAACCCCACCGGCCCGGGCAAGGGAGATAATCCCAAGCGCCGTCGCGGGGAGGGCAACCATGAGCGAGATCCTCCCCGGCGTCCATCTGGTGGAAGGGGTCGACCCGAGCCCCGATTTCACCACCCACGTCTACCTGCTGAAGAACAAGGGCAAGGGCTACACCCTCATCGACACGGCCACGCCCGGCAAGGACGCGGCGATCCTGGCCTATCTCAAGAAAATCGGCGGGAAACCGACCGACGTCACCCAGGTCCTCATCACCCACCTGCACCTGGATCACACCGGCAACCTGCGTCGCATCGTCGAGGCCACCCAGGCGAAGTCCTTCGCCCACTGGATCGAGGCCGACTTCCTCGCGCTTCGTCCCCCGTACGACGGTCCGGGCATGCCGCCGAAGGAGGCGGTCGAGGTCGACGTCCGATTCAAGGACGGAGACAATATCGACGCCGGTCGGGGCCTCGTCGCGTACCACTCGCCCGGTCATACCCCCGGGCACACCTCCTTTTACGAGCCCGAGCGAGGGCTGCTGTTCTCCGGCGACCTCTTCTTCGGGACCCCCCAGCTGATCCTCACGCTGCCGGATTTCACGTTGCACACGGCCACCGCGCAGATCTCCGCTCGCCGCCTCTCGCTGCTCAAGCCCAAGTCGATCCTCTGCCACCACGGGGGGCCCTTCTTGGACAAGGGCGCCGAGCAGCTGCGGGAGCTGGTCCGCTCCTTCTAGCGGCCGAGCCGATCGTGGAACCCGCCGAGGCGCGCCGGGAGCTCGCCGGGTCGAGCTACTCGGGCTGGCGCGCCCAGGGCAGCTGGAGCCCGTTGCTGGTCGCACGGGGCGAGGGCTCTCGTTTCTTCGACGTCGAAGGACGCAGCTACCTCGACTTCGCCTCGCAGCTTGTCGCGGCCAATCTCGGCCACAGCAACGCGGCGGTCCGCGAGGCCATCGTCACCCAGCTGGCCGCGATCCCGTACGTCCAACCCAGTCTGGCCACGCCCATCCGAGCCGAGCTCCAGCAGCAGCTCCGTTCGGTCCTGCCCCGCTCGCTCACCCGCTACTTCTTCTCGACCTCGGGCGCGGAGGCGGTCG
>DASYZY010000157.1:0-4145 GCA_035945735.1 Thermoplasmata archaeon | reverse complement strand
GGTGCCGAGGAGCAGTACCCGCACAGCGAGTCCACGGCGCCCCGGGGTAAGAATCCACGTCGTCGGTCGCAACGGAGGCTTCTAATCCGAGCGCCCGCTCGCGGCCTCGAGTGGGCATGACCGGGGTCCCGATGTGTTCGTGGGAAGGCGTCGAGCCGGACGACGAGGAACGTCAGGTGTTCTGCGACAAGCCGGCGACGGCCTACATCGAGTCCGAGGAGGGGCGCAAGGTGTACGCCTGCGACGAGCATCTGGGCGAGGTCCGCGCGAAGGCGGGCGGTGGCCGCGTGGTGCGGAACGCCCAGCATGCGGCCGACGAGGGCCACCTCAGGGTGAGTCCGGAGTCGGCGGTGAAGTGGGAGTAGCGCCGCCCCCGGCTTCTCCGCGGGCCGGAGCGTGCGCCAGGAGGTCCATGACGCCGCGGCCGAGCCACTGGCCCCCGTCGACCGTGAGCACCTCGCCCGTGATGTAACCGGCCTCGGGCCCGGCGAGAAACGCGACGGCCGCCGCGACCTCCTCCGGCCGGCCGAACCGACCGAGCGGGATGTCCGCGCGGACCGCCTCGGTCAGTTCCGGCGAGACCCACAGCTGACGGTCGGTGCCCTCGGTGCGGACCGGGCCGGGGGCCACCGCGTTCACGCGGATCCCGGCCGCGCCCCACTCGACCGCTAGCGAGCGGGTCAGCGCGACGACGCCGGCCTTGGCGGCGGCCGAGTGGACGGTCCCTGGACCGGCCAGCCAAGCGTACGACGCCACGATGTTGACGATCGAGGCGCGGGGACTGCGTCGCAGGAGCGGGTAGGCCGCCCGCGAGCAGAAAAACGTCCCATCGAGGACGATCCCGACGACCGCCCGCCAGGCGTTCGGGCTCATCGTCTCGGCCCGCGCCACGAAGTTCCCGGCCGCGTTGTTGACGAGCAGGTCGAGTCGTCCGAGGTCGCCGGAGACCCGGTCCATCAACCCGGCGACCTCCTCCGGTCGGCGCACGTCGGTCGGTACGGTCAGGACGCGCGCCCCGGCGCCGGCGAGCTGCCGCTCACCGGCGGCCAGGTGGTCCGCCGAGCGGCTGGCCAGCACCAGATCGTAGCCGTCGGAGGCCAGGCGCGAGGCGATCGCGAGACCGAGTCCGGTCCCGCCGCCCGTGACGAGCGCGACCGGTCGGGCAGTACTGTCGGGGGATGCGACCATGGGCGGTCCGAACGCCCGCGGCCTGAAGCCTCCTTCGTGCCCCGAGCTCTTAATCCCCGGAGGCGCTCGCTCCGACGTGCCGCACTTCCTGGTCAAGGAGGAGCCGACCCACTACGCCTACGCCGACCTCGCGCGGGAAGGCGCCACCGAATGGAGCGGTGTCCACAACCCGACGGCGCTGATCCATCTGCGCGCCATCCGACGGGGGGACCAGGGGCTCTACTACCACTCCGGGTCCGTTCGGGCGGCCGTCGGGATCGTGAGGGCGCTGGGGGCGCCCTATCTTGAGCCCAAGGACCCCCGCAAGTCGTGGTCGGTCCGGCTGGGCGCCGTCCGAGAGCTGCGCCGTCCGGTCCCGTTCGCCGAGATGCGGGACGCCCCCGGCTTCGAGAAGTTCGACGTGTTCCGGATCGGACGGCTCTCCGTCGCTCCGGTACCCGATCCGCTCTGGAAGCGCGTCCTGGCGCTGGAACGGGTCGACCCGGACGCCTAGGTGAGCCCTTCGAGGGCGCGACCCACCTTCTGCGCGGCCGCGCGGCGCCAGCGGGGCGCGGCGTACACCGCGACGGCGTACGGGCTCGCCGGGCGGGTGAGCAGCGGCTCCCAGGGCGGGCCGACGAAGGGTCGGGCGACGCCCTCTCCCTCCCGGACCCGGATCTCCGCCAGCTCGCGCGGCTCGGTCCGAGCGACCAACCCCGAGAGATCCAGCAGGACCGCGCCCTCCGGCGCGCCGATCCGGTCGGCGAGCTCCGACTCCGCGGCGCGGCGCGCCTCCGGCGAGTCGTAGAGCTTCTTCCAGCGCGCTCGGTCCGCGCCGGCCGCGCCGAGCCGGCCCCCCACGCGCTTGTACAGGCGCCGCTCGAGGAGCGCGTCGACCATCTCGGCGGGACGTCCGCCAGCGACGCGGAGGCTGGCGAGGAGCTCGCCGTCGGTGAGGCCGAACAGCGGCCGCGCGCGCGCGGGATAGCCCGGCAGCCGCTCGACCGCCGACTGCAGCATGATCTCGGCGGCGCGGACGGTCTTGTGGTAGTAGACGGCGCGGTACATGAGGCTCCGACCGACGAGGAACCCCTCGAGCGCGACCCGTCCCTTCTCAGCGAAGAGCACGCGGCCTCCTCCCGTCTCGAGCGTGTCGAGCAGCCGGGCCGCATCGATCGCGCCGTGGGCGACCCCCGTGTAGTGCGCGTCGCGCTGCAGGTAGTCGATCCGATCGGCGTCCACCGGACCGTGCAGGAGCGCGCGGGAGAGCGACCGGCGCTCCGCTCCGCTCGCCGGATCGACGAGCCCGGCGACCCGCGCGGGCGATAGCCCGCCCCGCTCCAGCATGGCGGGGATCGGGTGGTCGCCCGGCCGCGACGCCGAGCCGAGGATCTCCTGCCGGGAGATCCGCTCGTGGCCGTGGCCGAGCACCTCCTGCATCGGGGCATCGAGGGTGTGCGAGAACGGGCCGTGCCCTACGTCGTGCAGGAGGGCCGCGACCGCGATCGTCTCGGCCTCCTCCGGCGGTCGGCCGATCGCCTCGGCCATGCGACCGGCGACGAAGTACGCGCCCAGCGAGTGCTCCAGCCGCGTGTGGTTCGCGCCGGGGAACACCAGGTGCGCGAAGCCGGTCTGCCGGATGCCCCACAGCCGCTGGAACATGGGGGTGGACAGCAGGGCGAGCGCCACCCCTTCGAGCGGGATGGGTCCGTGGACGGGGTCGTAGATGCTCTTGCGCTCGCCGGCGCGGCCGCGGGGGGGCACATCGGTTCGGAGGCGGCTCGTCAGATTAGGTTCCCGGTCGCGCCGCACGTCGAGCCGGGCGCGTCTCCCGTCCGCCCGACCGATGGGTTTAATCCGCGTCGCCCGCTAGATTGGGCTAGATGGCGGCCCCCGACGCAGGGGCCGGACGCTCGGGCGCCGGCTCATCGACCGTTCAGGAGAGCGCACGGCTGTTCCGGGCGGCCGAGGAGTTCGAGTCGCACCACGATACGGCCCGGCAGGTCGAGGCGCTCAAGGCGTACCTCGGCTACGTCGAGACCCACCGCAAGGGGCTCGAGTCGGCCGGGGAGTCGCTCGCCACCCAGCTCGACGAGGTCGCGATGGCGCTGTACCGGCAGTCGCAGGCCGAGCTCGCCGGCCGGGCGATCGATCTCGGGCTCTCCTTCGCGCCGCAGGCCGCGCGCCTCCTCCACCACAAGGCGCTGATCCTGCTGACGCTGAACCGGAACATCGAGTACATCCTGCCGCTCCTGGACCGGGCGCTCCAGACGAGCCCGCACGACCGCGGCATCTGGGCGACCCGGGGCGACGCGCTCCGCCTCCTACAGCGCCCGAGCGAGGCGGCCGACGCCTACGTCCAGGCGCAGAAGCTCGACCCGGGCTCGAGCCAGTTCGTCGACCGAGCGCTGAAGCTGGTCCCTCACCACCCCGAGGCGCTCCGACTCAAGCTGCAGCTCGCCCGCGCGAGCGGCGGCGACAAGCAGGCGCTGGCCGCCTGCGAGCAGCTGCTCGCCGAATCTCCGGACGACCCCGAGCTGCTGCTCACCCGAGCCGAGCTGCTCGCCTCGCTCGGCGAGCTCGCCACCGCCCAGGCGATCGTCGAAAAGCTCCGGAGCGGCGGACCCAGCTCGCCCCGGATGCAGCTGCTCTACGCCCGCCTCCAGCTCGACCATGAGCACCCGGCCGAGGGAGTGGCCGAGCTCCGCCGGTTCTTGGACTGCCGGGCCGCGGTCGAGCCGGAGCTCCTCCTCGCGCTCGCCGAACGGGTCGCCAAGATACCTGGGGAGAAGCCGCTGGAGCTGGAGCTGCGCCGCCGGGTCTGGGAGCTCGCGCCGACGAACCCCGCGAACGTCCGGGCGCTCCGCGCGCTCGCCGTGGAGCTGGGGCAGGGCGAGGTCGCCATCGGGGCGTCGCGCGCGCTGCTCGAGCAGGCGCCGGGCAACCTGGAGGCGATGCGCTCGCTCGCGGAGATGCTG
>DASYZY010000156.1:0-2220 GCA_035945735.1 Thermoplasmata archaeon | reverse complement strand
ATCCGCGAGGGCGTCGCCGTGGAAGCGCTCCGGGCCCGCGTGCCCGCGCCCGCCGCGGTGCTGGCCCGTCGCGGCGCGTTCGCCCATGCCCGGGGGTTCGGCCGGCCCCTCGAGCACGGGGAGGAGGTCTGCCGCCGAGTGCTGGGCCTGTTCGACGCCGTGGGGGACCGCTACGGTTGGAGCGGAGCGGATCGGGTGGCGCTCAGCGTCGCCGCGTGGATGCACGACGTCGGAGAGTCGATCGAGTCCTGGGGCCACAGCCGTCACTCGGCCTACATCCTGCAGCATGCCCCGGTCTTCGGGGTCGATCACAAGGGCGTGGGCCTCGCCGTCCTGGCCGTACTGCTTCATGAGGGGGACGACCTACCGCGCGGCTGGAAGGGGGAGTGGCGCGAAGTGATCCGCGGCAGTGATTTCGATACCGGTCGGAGGTTCGGCGCGCTCCTGTACGTCGCCGAGAGCCTCGCCGGCACGAGCGCCACCGCGAGCTGGGACCCCGAGGAGGAGCGCCTGGAGATCCGCACCCGGGGCCCCCTCGGCTCCGAGGCCTCCGAGAAGACGATCTCGAAAGTCGCCGGGCCGATCCGGGAGGCCTTCGGCTGGGAGGTGAGCTGGGCGCATGCCCGCTGAGCCCAACGGCACGCACGGCTGGCCCGGACGGCTCATCGTCCTCGAGGGGCTCGACGGGAGCGGCAAGTCGACCCAGGCCCGGCTGCTGGTCAAGTGGCTCCAGGCCCAGGGCTACCGGGTGTTTTTCACGGAGTGGAACTCCTCCGAGCTCGTCTCCGACGCCATTCGGCGGGGGAAGAAGCGCGGACTCCTCACGCCCACCACCTTCTCGCTGCTGCACGCCACGGACTTCGCCGACCGGTACGAGCGGCACATCGGCCCGCCGCTCCGGGCCGGCTACATCGTCGTCGCCGACCGCTATGCGTACACGGCGTATGTGCGGGATGCCGCTCGGGGCTGCGACCCGAAGTGGGTGCGGAGCCTCTACGCGTTCGCCCCCCGGCCGGACAAGGCGCTGTACTTCCGGGTGCCGGTCTCGGTATCGTTGCAGCGTAAGATCGCCTCGCGGCTCAAGATCTCCTACTACGAGGCCGGCATGGACCTCGGGCTCTCCGACAACCTCCAGGAGAGCTACGAGCGGTTCCAGCAGCGCCTCAAGCGGGGCTACGATCGCCTCGTCGAGACCGACGGGTTGGTCCCGCTCGACGCGAGCCGGCCCATGGAGCCGGTGCTGCGCGACGTACGACGAGAGGTCAAGCCCCTGCTCGACGGATTCCCCAAGGCGGAGGCGCTCACGCATGCCTAAGACCCGCACCGCCGGCCGGCCGGGCCTGGAGAGCGAGCGCGGCGTGCGCCGCACCTACGGCACCCCGCTGCCCGGTCTCGAGCGCTCGCCGCTGCCGGGGCGGCTCATCGTCGTCGAGGGCGCGGACGGATCGGGCCGGACCACCGAGGTCGCACTGCTGAAGGAGTGGCTCGAGGTCGAGGGGCACCCGGTCGTCGACACGGGTCTGCGTCGCTCAGGTCTGGTCGCCGATCAGATCGACCGGGCCAAGCAGGGCCACACGCTCAGCGCCACGACGATGGCGCTGTTCTACGCCGCCGACTTCGCCGACCAGCTCGAGAACAAGATCGTGCCGTCGCTCGCCGCCGGCACTACGGTCCTCGCCGACCGGTACATCTACACCCCCATCGCGCGCGCGATCGTCCGGGGCGCGACCCGCGCCTGGGCGACGCGGCTGTACGGCTTCGCGCTCGTCCCCGACCTCACCGTCTTCCTGGACGCGCGCCCCGAGATCCTGCTGCATCGGGCGATCGGGAAGTACGGCTCGCTCGACTACTGGGAGAGCGGCATGGACATGAGCCTCTCCCGGGACCGGTTCGAGAGCTTCTTTTCCTACCAGGGGCTCCTTCGCAAGGAGTTCGGCTGGATGGCGGACAGCTACGACTTCGTGACGATCGCCGCCGACCGGGAGCCGATCGCCGTCCACCGCGAGGTCAAGCAGCACGTGGCTCCGCTCTTCGGCATGCGCGTTCCCAAGCCGACGGCGACCGCGCGGCGGCGTACGACTAGATCCGTTCGAGCTGCTCGCGGGTGAGCAGCCACTCGAGCCGCGCGGCGCCCGGTCGGGTCTCGGCCGGGAAGCTGATGCGGGCGGCCCCGGCGCGGCTCAGCCGGACGAGCGAGATGGATTCCGCCGCGAGCGCCGA
>DASYZY010000155.1:0-2619 GCA_035945735.1 Thermoplasmata archaeon | reverse complement strand
GGCCGATCAGGAACGCCGCGCCGCCGGCGCTCGCCGAGTACTCGAGGGCGTCGCTCGGGGCGCCCTGGCTCGTGTCGGCGCCGATGGCCACGCCGTAGCGGACCATTTCAGATCCCACGAGACCCAGGCAGAC
The DNA here is from genome assembly GCA_035945735.1 of Thermoplasmata archaeon. Taxonomy (GTDB): domain Archaea; phylum Thermoplasmatota; class Thermoplasmata; order Lutacidiplasmatales; family UBA184; genus JAKIVR01. Next base: position 2,486 of record DASYZY010000155.1, on the reverse strand, counting down.
CTGGATGGCCGCGGTGCCGGCCTTGCAGGCGAACTCGAAGTCGGCGGCGGTGAGGCTCGGTGTGGCGCCGACCGCCTGGGCGACGACAGTGGCGGTGGGTTTCACGGCGTACGGGTGGGACTCGCTCCCGACGTAGAGCGCCCCGATCTCCTGAGGGTCCACGCGGGCCCGGGCGAGCGCCGTGCGCAGCGCCTCGGTGGAGATGGTGATCGTGTCCTCGTCCGGCGAGGGCACCGACTTGCGCTTCACGTTCAGGCCGGCGCCCATGCTCGCGCCATCGACGCCCCACACGCGTCCGATCTCGCTCGGCGTGATCCGGTAGCGGGGCACGTACGCCCCGTAGCTCACGATTCCTGCCTGCATCGGTTTTCCCGCTCCGTTCCTAGAGCTCCTCGAGCCGCACGAGCACCTCGGGGGCCTCGAGCGGCGTGGTGAGGAGTGGGATGTTCTCGACCTCGCTTAGTCGGATGGCGAGCGGGTCGATGCGGCCGGGATTGGAGAAGATCACCGCGGCCGGCTTGAGCGGATGGGCGCGGATCGCGACCATCGGAGAGCGGCCGAAGCGCACGTTGGAGAAGATGAGCGCCCGCTGGGTGGTCCAGCCGTAGACCTCGACGAAGCGCGAGGAGTCGATCGAGAGGATAGCGCGGGGCGCGTCGAGCAGCGTGTAGCCGTGGATGTCGCGGCGGATGTCGACGTGACCGACGGCCTTCGCGTCCAGGCGGTCGGCGAGCGTGCGCAGCGGGATGGCGACCGAGAACTCCCGCAGCGCCAGCACGCCGTCGGAGTGGGTCCGCAATCCGAGCCGCTGGGCCACCCGGCCCCCGGTGTGCGCGTCCACGGCGAGGAGCGCATCGATGTACTTCCGGATGAAGGCGGCGCCGGGGCTCGCGCGGCGCTCGCTTTCGTAGTCGGAGACCACCGAGGGGACGGTCGTCAGGCTTCGGGCGAGGTCCCGCTGCGAAACGCCGAAGTCCTCGCGCCACTTGCGCAGGGTCCGCCCCGGGTGGGGCGAGAGGACGACCTCCCCCGCGATCTTCTCGCGGAGCTCGATTTCCACGGGCTCGGCCCAACCCGGATGGGGTATAAACTGTTCCGTCCAGCTGTCGTCCGGGGGGTTCGACAAGAGCCGGAGGAGTGGACCGGGCGAGAGTCTCCGGCCCCGGCGCGAACGCCGATGCCCTTTGAACTCGCGGCCTCTACCTTGCCAAGGTAGCGATCTTCCGGGCTGATCTACCGGCCCACCGCGCCTCCGTCACCGGGACGCTCGATAAGGGTTTCCTTCCGAGGGCCCAAGACCGGCGCTACTGGCTCGCCACGGCCTCGGTTCGATGCCCTCCGGGATGCACAGCGGCCAAACTGTTATGCCTCGACAGGCCTCGACCGAGGAGCATGGCCGACGAGGCCGGTGGCGAGCCCATCGATATCCTGCTCAAGAGCACGCGGGACCTCCTGCGTCCCGAGGAGCTCGTCCGCGAGGCCACGCGCGACCTCGTGAAGGAGGAGATCCGACACCACCTCGACCGGACGCTCGAGCGTAACCCCCAGCTCGCCAAGGATCTCAAGGAGGCCGTGCGCGCACTGCTCGAGGCCCGCGCCGCCGAATACGCCGCGCTCGTTCGCGTCGGGGCCTGCACCGCTCGCCTCGGGCTCGCGGCCGTCCCGGCGGAGATCCGCAAGCAGCTCACCCGCGACGTGCTGGAGCTCGTCGACCGGGAGCTGGGCCAGATCGCGGAGCGGGCGCTGTAATGCGGGACCCGCTTCCCGCCGACCCCAACGCGGTCCGGATCTACGAGATCAAGCGCGTCGACGTCGAGGGCGCCATCGTCATCGACGGCTTCCCGTCGGTGGGCCTCGTCAGCTCGATCGTGGCCAACTATCTCATCGACACGCTCGAGATGGAACAGATCGGGATCGTCGAGTCGGCCGCCTTCCCCACGGTCGCGCTCGTGCGGGGCGGCGTACCGCAGCATCCGGTACGGATCTACGCCGGCACTCCGCCGCCAGCGCGTTCCGGCCGGGCGGCCGACAAGATCGTGGCCTTCGTGAGCGAATTCCATCCCGCCCCGACCGTCATCCACCCCCTCGCTCACGCCATCCTGGACTGGGTCCAGGAGCAGCGCTGTTCGCTGCTCGTCTCGCCCGAGGGCCTGGGCGTCGAGAAGCCGGCCGGCGACACTGCCCGGCATCGCTCGCCGCGCCTGCAGGACGTCAAGGTGTACGGAATCGCGAGCACCAACCGCGCGCGGGACCTGTACATCGAGCCCAATCTGCTTCCGTTCACCGAGGGTGTGATCACCGGCATTGCCGGCGTCCTGCTCAACGAAGGGCGACGCCGAGGATTCGACGTGCTCACCTTCTTGGCCGAGGCGCAGGCGGACTACCCGGACGCCCGGGCGGCGGCGAAGGTGATCGAGACGATCAACCGGGTGCTGCTCCGCGCGCCGCTGGACCCCGAGCCGCTCTACCACGAGGCCGAGCGGATC
>DASYZY010000154.1:0-2445 GCA_035945735.1 Thermoplasmata archaeon | reverse complement strand
CGGGGCGACCTCGCCCCGGTCGACCGCATTCCACAGCACGTCGACCACCTGGGAGCTTCGGAGCGAGAGGGGCCCGACCCGGTAGCGCGGCACCGTGCGCGACTCGAGCAGGGCCCGTTCCTCCTCGGAAGGGCCGATGGGATCGGCGAGGATCGCTGCGACGGGCGGGCGGAGACCCTCGGATGGGAGCGCCGCCCCTACCTCGTCAAGCCAGAGCGTCCCCGGGAGGTCCAGGAAGGCCGTTAGCTCGGGAAGGGCCGGGCGCCGGTGCACCGTGAGGCCGGGAGAGGACTCGACGGGTCCGGCGGCGAGCACCGATCGAACCAGGGCGTTCTTGATCAGCGCGGCCGTCGAGCGCTCGTCAGGGTTCAGGTACCGGACGCGGGAGCCCTCGATGACGATCCGTCGCTCGGCCGCCGGGTCGGCGGCGCGGAACAGCAACGTGACCCGGGTGTCCCGCCGAAGGCCGTTGGAGACGGTGAGCGCCGTGGAGACCACGCGGGCCACCTCGTCGACCCGTCCGCCACTGCCGGCCAGGTCGTTGAGCGTGAAGGCGCCGTCGATGGGGACCCGGTGGACGAGGAGGAGGAGCTCCCGGGCCATGCGGCCCGGAGGTGCACTCGGGCTTAACGCCGGGGAGCCCGATTACTCGTCGAGCGGCCGGCTCGGCCGCACTCGGGCCTTCGAGGAGGTACCGGGCGGCAGCATCGGGCCCGCCGGCTTGCGCCGCTCGAGCCAGATCTCGTCACCGAGCTCGTGGTAGACCGCCGGGGGCTCGCCGCCGGGGGCGAGCTCGGTGCCGCGAGTGAGGAAGGCGCCCGAGCGCGCGACGCCCGAGGAGTAGACGACGTCGGGCTCACCGGCCTCGCGCATCGCCTCCGACTCCTGGCGGGCCAGCTCGTAGATCCGGTCCTTGCGGAACATCCAGTAGTGGATCCGCCACTCGCGTCCGTCGTAGAGCGTGGTCTCGTCCCGCTCGGTCTCGAGGATGCCGGTGTCCTCGAGCATGTAGAAGGTGTCGCGGTCGTCCGGCTCCAGGACGTTGTCGATGATCCGCTCGTTGAAGCCGAAGAAGTTGAGCACGTGCGCCGCGATGGTCCGCGCGTCCTCCGGGCGCATCCCGTCGTGGCCTACGCTGCGTCGGATCGCCTTGGCGAGCGAGTCGTGATCGACCGGTCCGGCCAGCGCGAGGACCTCGTCCTCGGGGATGCCGGCGCGGGTCTGACGGAGATCGGTGTCGTTCCGGAGGGGCACCGGGTTGCGCAGCGTGTAGCCCGACCGGCCGCCGACTCCGCCCGTACGGCTCCGACTGCGCTCCATCACCCAATTCATGCTAGGGCACGCTATAAGAACCTTCGGCCCCCCGCCCGTCGGCGCAGCGATTGCGGGGGCGCGCCGGAACCGTCGGGCGGGCCGGCCCAAACCGCACGCGTCGCGGGCCGTTCGGAGAAGGTCGTGCGCTCACGTTTCGACGCACCGTGTGTGAGGCCCTCACACGGGTCGGCCGCGGCCCGAGTGCCCGACCAGCTCGAGCCGCGCCGGCCACTCCTCGCGCGTTATACGTCCGTCCATCTCGTCGAGCTCCTCGCGGCCCGGCAGTTCCGAGCGGGACAGGTAGACCCGGGCGAGCCCGCCGCCGGCGGGTCCCGACCAGCCCTTGCGAGCGCGCTCGCGCGCCCGAAACTCGTAGTACTCGGGCGAGGGAAGGAACCACAGCACAGCGTCGTCCGTGAAACGCGGTTCGCCGCTACCGCCGGACTGGACGTGCAGCCCCAGGTGGCGCGAGACGGCCGCGGGCAGGGCAAAGACGAGCTTCTCGCTGAGACGAGCGTTGGCCAGTAGCCGCCGGCGGATGGTCTCGACCGGGAGGATCTCCTCCGCTCGAGCTCCGGCAACGACCCGGACGACACCCGGCCCGCGCGCCAGGAAGGCGACCGTCCGACCGCTGAGGCTGCGGCGGCGGTCTCCATGCTCCTCGAGCTCGATGAGGCTCGCGACCTCCGTCGGCAGCTGGAGGTTCAGGTAGGTGGGGTGGGCCGCACGGAGGACGACGTACTCCACCGGGGCACCCCCACCCAGGAAGGCGACCGGGAATGTCCTATAAGGAATCTTACAAGCCGACGGGAGGTGCTCGGACCGGCGGGTGCGGGCGCAGCCGTTCGAGGAGCGGCAACAGATCCAGGAGCGAGCTGCTGGAGAGCGACGCGTCGGCGGCGCGGATCACGGCGGGGTCCGTCGCGTTGAGCGCCACCGAACCCCCGACGAAGGGGAAGAGTCGCGCGTCGGCGAGGCCGTCGCCGACGTGGACCGCCGACTCGGCCGGTATCGACCAGCTCCGCAAGAGCCGGCCGAGCGCGGCCGGCTTGTCCGCGTGAACCGGATCCGGCTCGCCCACCACTCCGTCGACCGGCTCCCGAGAGCTGCTCCCGCCGAACCCGTCGAGCC
>DASYZY010000153.1:0-14676 GCA_035945735.1 Thermoplasmata archaeon | reverse complement strand
AGCTCGAGCCGCTGCATCTCGCCCACCAGGCGCTTTTCCTGGTCGGCGGTGAGCGCGCTGGTCATGTGACGGAACTCCAGCTCGCGGAGCTCCTTGCGGAGCCGCCAGACCGGGACGGCGCCCTGTCGAGGCGGGCGGTTGCGCCGGAGCGCCTCGAGCCGGTCGGACAGCTCCTGCAGCTTCCGGTTGCTCTCCTCGCGCTGGCGCTTGGCCTCGCGCACCTGTTCGTTCAGGTCGTCGCGGTGGTGGCGGTGGTCTTGGGCCTCGGCGCTCTTGGCGTGCAGCTCGTCCAGGGTCGCCCCGCGCTTGTCGGCGAGCGTCCGAGATTCGGTGTTGAGCCGGTCGCGGTCCGCCCGATGGGCGTCCGCGCGGACGTTGCACTCCGCGCGCTTATGCTCGAGTTCCGCGACGGCGTCGGCCAAAGATCCGCCGTCCGAGGCTTCACGCTCGGCCGGTGACGCTTCAGAATTTTTTGGCTTTATAACCTCTCCGTCGGCGACGGCGGACGGGGCGCCCCCTCCGTTTGAGGGACGACCGGTGACGCGCGGGTGCGCTCGTGTGGGTTTCGGCGCTTCGACTCGCGCGACATACTAATATGGCGCAGCCGACCCGGAGGCCACCGTGGAGGAGGTTGGCCGCATCTACGGCGACGTGGGGCTGGGCCAGTTCCACCTCACCCTGGCCATCCCCGTCGAGCGGGGGGACTATCTCACCGTCAAGGACGAGACCCACGGCGAGGTGCTCTGCCAGCTCGACGACCTCCGGCGCAAGAGCGACCTCGATCTCGAGCGCGCCGACCAGCTGGGTCGGGGGGCGGACCCCCCCATCCACGAGTCGTTGCTGGGCCTCGCCCGGGTGATCGGGTACCGGGACTCGGCGGGGGTCGTCAAGGTCCCCACCATCCCCTTCCGACCCGGTGCGCAGGTCTACCGGGCGGAGGAGCCGCTCATCGCCCAGGTCCTCGGTCTGCGCCGCCACTCGGCGACCGGCGCGTACGTGGGCCTACTGCGCAACCACAGCCTGCCCGTCGAGCTCGACATCGACCAGCTCGTTCAGCGCCATGTGAGCGTGCTCGCCAAGACCGGCGGCGGCAAGAGCTACCTCTTGGGCGTCCTGATCGAGGAGCTGCTTCGGCACAAGGTCACCTGTGTCATCATCGACCCGCACGGCGAGTACGGCTCGCTCCGCCACCCCTCGGAGTCGAACAACGGCGCCCACGCCCGCTTCCACGTGGAGGTCCAGGGCTTCGCCTCCCGTATCCGGGAGTACTCCCCGGACACGACGCTCAACACCGGCGCGGAGCCGCTGACCTTCTCGCTCCGCTCGATCGATCCGCGCGACCTGCTCATCTTCATGGGGCTGTCGAACGTCAAGAGCTTCCTCGCGCCGCTGAAAAACCTCCTCGAGGAGGTCGCCGCCGTCAACCCCGACTACACGGTGGCCGACCTGGTCCGGGCCGCCGCTCGGGGCGAGGGTCCCGCCGTCGAAGTGCTTCACGAACGGCTGGAGTACGTCGAGCAGACCAAGCTGCTCGGCCCCAAGGGGACGAGCCTCAAGGACTTGGTCCACAAGGGCGACGCGACGTTGATCAATCTGCGGGGGATCGCCCCCGACGTCCAGGAGATCGTCGTCGCCCGGATCGCCTCGACGCTGTTCGACAACCGGAAGAAGGGCCACATCCCGCCACTGTTCCTCGTCGTGGAGGAGGCGCACAACTTCGCTCCCCAGCAGGGGGTCGTCACCTGCTCCCGGATCCTCAAGAACATCGCCAGCGAGGGCCGAAAGTTCGGCCTAGGGCTGTGCGTCGTGACCCAGCGGGCCGCCCGGATCGACAAGAGCGTGCTGTCGCAGTGCACGACCCAGCTGATCCTGCAGGTGACCAACCCGCTGGACCTCAAGGCGATCGCGCAGTCGATCGAGGGGCTCACCGAGGGGATGACCGAGATGATCCAGGCGCTCCCCGTCGGCGTCGCGCTCGTGACCGGCGGCGGCTACCACACCCCACTGTTCTGCGAGATCCGGCCCCGCGCCACCCGCCACGGGGGCGAGAGCGTCCGGATCGTGGAGAACTGAACCGGCCCTAGCGCGCCGTGGACAGCGTGCCGAGGTACTCGCTCACGAGGCGCACGCCGAACCCGGTCGCGCCGAGCGGGTGGTACGGCGGGCAGAACTTGAGCGTCCCCAGACGGGCCCACGCCGGACCGGCGATGTCGAGGTGGGCCCAGGGCGTCTTGCCGACGAAGTTCTCCAGGAAGACGCCGCCGATGAGCAACCCCGCGTAGCGCGGCTCGACCGAGTTCTTCACGTCGGCCACGTCGCTGCGCACCATCTCGCGGTGGGGGTCGGTGAGCGGCATCCGCCACAGCGGTTCACCCGTCGCCGAGCCCGCTTCGACGAGCGAGTTCTCGAGCTTCGGGTCGTTGCCCACGACCGCGCCCACGTTCTCCCCGAGGGCGACGACCGCGGCCCCGGTGAGCGTGGCGAGGTCGATGATCTCGTCGGGGTGGTACTTCGCTATGGCGTAGCCGAGGGCGTCGGCGAGGACGACGCGCCCCTCGGCGTCGGTGTTGGTGACCTCGATCGTGGTGCCGTTGTAGGTCCGCACGATGTCGCTCGAGCGGTACGCCCCTCCGCCGGGAAGGTTCTCGGCGCAGGCGAGGATCCCCACCACCCGGGGCGGCGCCTTCCGGAGCGCGGCAGCACGGAGGATACCGAGGACCGAACAGGCCCCGGACTTGTCGAACTTCATCTCGTGCATGCCGGGCTCCGGCTTGAGCGAGATCCCGCCCGAGTCGAAGGTGATCCCCTTGCCGACGACGGCGACGGTGCGCCCCTTGCGGCTGCCGCCGGGCCACTCGACCACGATCATCCTCGGCGGGTGGTGGCTGCCGCCGCCGACGGCGAGGATCCCGCCGCAGCCGAGCTCGGCCAGCGCCTTCTCGTCGAAGACGCTCACCTTGAGGCCCAGGTCCGAGAGGGACTCGGCCTGCTCGGCGAGCCAGGCCGGGCTCGCGATGTTGGGCGGCGTGTTGGTGATGTCCCGAACCCAGAGCACCGAGTCGAGCAGCTTCTGCTGGTCGGACAGGGAACGCTTCAGCGAGCCTTCATCGGAGGCCAGGTTCCGGCCGAGCGCGATGGTCGCCTCTTCGAAGGTGGGGTCGGCGTTGGCACGGTACTTGACGAACTGGTAGCTCCCGAGCGCCAGTCCATCGGCGATGGCCCGGACCGCCGGCTCGGGCGCCAGGTCCCCGGCGGTGAACGAGGGGAGGCTCACGGTGAGCGTCCGCACGCCCTTGCCGCGCAACGCCTTGGCGACCGCGGCGACGGCCACCCGGACCGACGACGCGGTCAGCGGCCGGGGGCCGAGTCCGGCGAGCACGATACGCCCGGCGCGATCGGTCCGGTGGACGATGGTGACCTCGCGCGCCTTGCCGCGCGCTTCGCGGGCCTCCCAGGCCCGGGAGATCGCGCCGCCGACGAGCGCGTCCTCCGAGGAGAGCGACGCCGGAAAGGCCGAGTCCTTCGAGCCTTCGATCAGGCCCACGATGGTGGCGTCGGCCGCCACCTGGCTAGCGTCCCGGCGCTCGAGGATGAGCTTCATCGCCCGGGAGGTGCCGGGCTAGCGCAGCATTTCGGAACGCAGCTTCTGCCGGTCGATCTTGACACCGCCCGGCGTGAGGCACAAGAGGTTCTTGGCGATTCCGGCGACATCGCCGCCCAGGTCCTTGGCGACGTTCTTCAGATCGACGCTCATCCGGCGGACGGTGTTGGGGTCGTTCGCGATCGAGGTGTAGTCGATGAACACGATGTCGCCCTGGTAGGCGAGCTTCGCCGCCTGGTGGATGTCGTCAAAGCGCATCACCTCGGCGAGCCTCACGACCGCGCGCGCGGTGGCGAGCCCCTCTCCCTCCCCGTCGAACTCCATCGCCCCCAGGTCCAAGAAGCTCCCTTCTTCGAGCGTCTCGTCGCCGTGGTGCCGCCGCAGAAGTCCGCGCTTTGCGAGCATGAATGGGGCCGTCCTCGACGAGCCGACGAGGGTTCGATTCTTAAGCCTGCCGTTCTATCTGCATCGATTCGTCGTCGGCCGGCATCGTCCGGCCGTCCGAGGCGACCGGAGGCTCGAACACCCCTTCCGGCAGCCGGAGACAGAAGGTGACGCGGTAGACCTCGCGTCCGTCCTTGCGTCCCCAAAGCGAGGGCGATTCGGTGAGCGTCGCGCCGAGCCGTCCCCGCATCCACCGGGCGAGCGAACGGGCGGCGACGGTGTCGGTCAGGTAGAAGTCCCAGCCCTCCTTGAGCGGCTCGAACCAGCTCAACGCCTGCCGCCACTCCGCCCGCGACAACGGGATCGCCGCATCCCATCGGACCCGGAGGGCCTCGCGCAGGAGCCGCGGCTTGAGGCGGCGACGCCCCTCCGGCCCGCGGAGCTGGATGATCGCGGTGTAGAAGCCGCCGCTCTTGCGGCTGCAGTCCGGGCACGTCATCGCCTCGATGCGGACCTCGAAGGCGAGCGGCACCTCGCGCTCGACCCCCCGGAACCGGACAGCGACGCTCCCGGCGATCTCGCGCGCCAATCGGTTCACGCCGCCCTCGGCGAACTCCGCGCGGCGGATCCCGACCCCGTCGGCGGCCACCAGTAGCGGCCGCAGATCCTCGATCGAGAGCAGCTGGGGCGCCCCTCGCCGCTCCCAGAGGTCGCCGACCTTGCGGGAGCCGCACTGCGGGCAGATAGTGACGTGGGGGTGCGCGACCACACTCACGAGCGGGGTGCGCTTGGCGTCGCAGTCGGCGCAGACCCCCTCCTCGAGCGGGAGGCCGGTGCGGCCGCAGACCACGCAGAACTCGTCCATCGGCGGAGGACTACGCCTCAGGGACCGACACGATCTCGGCGTGGGGGACGCCGCCGAGGGTACCCGTGGCGCCCTCGGCGAGCAGCCCCTCCTCCTCGGCCAGGCGGCAGACCCGCTCGCCGAGCAGGTTCACGATCGTCGCCCGGCGCAGGTGGAAGAGGAGCTCGTCGCGCCCGACCCGGCGCTCGCCGTAGAAGTGGGCGGTGACCTTCACGGTCCGACCGGTGGGCCCCACCGGCAGCTGCCGGTCGATGAGCTCGGCGTCGCAGGCGGCGACGACCATCTCCGAGCGGACTCGGTGGACCCGCATGACGATCCCGGGCTCCATGGCGGCCTCCGCCTCGTCACGGCCCACCGGGGTTAATATCGGGACCGGAGCCGGTTAAAAGCGCGCCAGCTGCCAGACGTCCGGGCGGCTCTCGACGAGCTCGCCCTGCGACCGGAGCGACTGGAACAGCGCCTCGGTCCGGTTCCGGGGCACGTTCTGCTTCTCCATCTCGGCCACGACCTGCTCGAAGGAGAAGCTGCCGGCCCGCTCCTGGAGCTGGCGCATGGCCCCGAGCAGGAGATCGATCCGCTCGCGCTGGCTGTGGCTCACGCCGGTGGCCACGATGTCGATGTCGAGCTTGCCCTCGGCGCTCGAGACCCGGCGCAGGAACCCCTCGACGATCCGGGTGGCGCGGCCGGCGTCGTCGGCGCTCGCCTCGGCGGACAGGCGTGCTCGGGCGGAGGCCTCCGCCAGGCGCACGAGCGCCTCGAGCTGCCGGGCGGTGATGGGCACGGGGGCGTCTGGCTCCTCCCCCTGGCGGCGGATCTGGACGTAGAAGTCCTCGATGACCCGGAGCGCGGCGTCGGTGAGCACCGGCCGGATCGTCCGCCGGGCGTAGGCGATGTACTTCCGCAGGAACTCCGGCGGGAAGGCCGCACCCGCGGTGGGGGGGCCCGAGGGGGGCGGGAGGGACACGTCGCGCGCCTCGCCCTCTTGGTGGGACTGCAGGATGCGGCTCGCCAGGAGCCGGTCGCGCTTCTGATCCGGCTTGTCCTGGATCGAGTAGATGACGTCGAAGCGGGAGAGCAGCGTGGGGGGCAGGTCGATCTGCTCGGAGACGGTCCGGTCCCTCGAGAACCTCCCCCACTTGGGGTTGGCCGCCGCCAGGACAGGGCAGCGTGCGTTCAGCGTCGCCGTGATGCCGGCCTTAGCGACCGAGACGGTGTTGTGCAGGACCAGGCCCTCGGAGACGAACGTGTGGGTGGGTTCGACCGTCACATCGTAGACCCACGGCTCGCCCGCGTTCGCGATCACCTCCACCCTTCGGATCGGAACGAAACGGAGCGGAGACTCGAGCCACTCCTTCAGCTCGCGGAGTTCTCTGGAGAGCCGCGTCACCTTCTGCTCGGCGAGGTCGGTCGTCGCTCGAAGAACGCTCTGGCCCTGGAGCGAGCGTCCGCTCCGGTCGTGGAGCCCGACCCAGGCCTCCGATCGGTGAAGCTGTCGAGCGACCTCTCGACGGGGGATGCAGTAGCTCCGCCGGAGCTCCCGAGCCGTGCCATGGGATGAGCGAGGCGAAGGAAGCGTGGAGAGACGAGCTTCGAACCGCTCGGCGACCCTGCGCAGCGTCGTCCGGTGGCAGCTTCCCCCCCCCGGGACCGAGGGCGGGAGGCGGCCTTTGTCCAGATGCAACTCGCCGAGCAGCGACTTGAACCGAGCGACGAGTTCTCTCGGCAGCCGATCCTCGTCCATGGCGCGACGCTGGCTGCGGACCACGAACGCCCGAATCTTCGCCGACCGGGGATCGTGACGGGCGATCAGGTCGAAGAACCTCTCCTGGCTCGCAGCTCCGGAGATCACGATCTTCCGGCCGGTGCCGATCTGGCCCTCCCCGAACCGGTACCGGGACCTCGTGATGTAGGAGTAGATGCCGAGCGTGAGCAGGAGATCGGAGTAGTCCCGGGCGAGGCCCTCCGAGCTCGTGGTCAGTCCGAAGCGCTCGCTGTCACAGAAACCGTCTCCCCGGTAGGCGCCGAGCAGGAACTGCACTCGGCAGGCCTCGGTGGCGTGGAAGAGGGCCCCAGGAACCCGCTTGAAAGGCCCCTTCCGCACCAGCTCGGGAAAGTTCCACTGGAAGTAATGAACCAGATCGGCGCTAATCGCGCGCACGAACCAGATCGGTCGCTTGGCTCTGGATCGCGATTCGGCGGAACGGAACTGAACATACGGCTCAATACCGAAGACCGAGCGGAAGAGATCACGCGCGTCCTCCACCAATTCGGGGTCGGTGTTGGAGATGGAGACCTCGAGAGCACGGTTCCTCGAGGCCGCGCGGACGTGACCCTCGCTGATGATGTACCCGAGCAGCCGCGAGAGCCCCTCATCCAACCTGGACGGAAAGAGGAGCTCCCGCCGGGAAGTCGGGTGCTCCGGGGCCATCAACACCGCCTCGTTCAGGCCGCGAGGGTAACGGGCGACCCCGGGTGCCAGGTCGCCCGGTACGGCCTTGCTTGCTGGGCGAGTTTCCCAGCGGCCCTCCTTCCAGAGGAAGAGGGGGTGCTCCGGCGTCACGGTCAGGACCCGGCCGTTCCCGTAGGTGATCCGCACGAACCGTGGCGGCGCGGTGTGGCGACTGACCCGTTGCGCCCGCGCGGCGTGGAGCCCGCGGAAATCGGTCGTAAGGAGCTGGAGATTTTGCTCCGAGAGTTCAAGCATCTCGCAATCCACCCCGTGGCGAACCTCCTTCGGCCGGCTGAGTAGCAGCCGGTCGACCAGCTCGCCGATCGGCCGTCGCTCCCCGTTATTCAGCATGATCTCGAACGAGGGATGGTAGGACTGCTGCTCGAGCACTTCGTGCATCGCGCTGCGGTCCTCGGGGGTCATCTTGTCCAGCTCGTCCACCATCGCCATGCCTCCGTCGGCTAGGACGAGCATGCCGGCCTCGAGCACCCACCGGCCACCTCCAAAGTCGTCCTTCACCGCCGCTGCGGTGAGCCCGGCCGCGGTCGCCCCCTTGCCGCTCGTGTACACCCCCCTAGGGGCCACGTCGGCGATGTAGCGCAGGAGCTGGCTTTTCCCGGTTCCCGGATCGCCGATCAGCAGGATGTGGATGTCGCCGCGAACCCGGATGCCATCGGCGTGGTGCTTCTCCACCCCGCCGAACAGCTGGAGCGCGATCGCCTCCTTCTCCTCCTCGAGCCCCTTGATCGTGGGCCCCAGCGAGAGCACGATCCGGTCCAGGATCTGGGGGTCGTTGCGGAAGGAGAGAATCAGCCGCTCCTCCTCCTCCGAGATCGGGATCTCGTCGTACTCCTGGTGCTGGTACTCGATGGAGTTCCCGAGAAGCAGCAGATCGAAGGTGGTGCTTCGCAGGAGCCCCGTGCGCGAGGCGCTCGCGCGCTGCAGCCCCTTGAGCACGCCGTTCACGACGACGCGATTGCCGGGGATGACCCGGCCGGCGAGGTCCTCGGTCAGCAGAACGGCGAGGCCCTGGGGGTGCGCGCCGCCCTTCAGGCTCTCGGGGTTCTCCTGGATCTCGATCCGCTGGGCGTCGGTGTAGGTGGACTTCTCCGGCAGGAGGCGGAACCGGGTGCGCCCCTGCGGCTTGCCGCAGTGGGTGCACTCGCCGGGCTCGTGGAAGACCGGGCTCGCCTCCTCCTGGGGCTCGTGGACCTCGCCCTTGCAGGCCAGGCACAGGAAGACCGCCTCGCGGATCTGCGGGCGGACCTCGGTGACCTTCCGGACGATGGCCTCGAGCGCGAGGAACCGGCCGAGGTCGCTCTCGCGGATGTCCCGGATCCACCGGTGAGCGACCGAGGGCAGCCCGGTCACCCGGAGCCGGAGCGGGAACTCGGTCCCCTCCATCGGGACCGGGAGCATCGCCTTCATCGCCTGCCGGCCGGCCTCGAGCGTCTCCTCGGGGTGCTCGAGGAGCAGGTCCCCGAGCTCGGCATCGGTCCCCTCAATCTGGGCAAAGGGGATCGCGACGCTGCGTTCCTCGGGGAACCGGTCGCGCACCTCCAGGATGCGGGCGCGCAGCCCGGCCTCCTCGAGCACCGTGCCCCAGCGGCTCGAGATCTCGAGGGAGGAGGGGACGACCTGCGTCGCGAGTGCCATGCGGAGCTCCTACGGGGCCAGGCGGTAGCGGTCCCGGGGGAAAAGGCGTGCCTCCCGGATATTGGCGAGGCCCCCGAGCGCCTGGACCCAGCGGTCGACGCCGGAGCCCCAACCGCCGTGCGGCGGCATGCCGAAGGCGAACGCCTCGAGGTAGCCTTGGAAGGTCGCCGGGTCGAGCCCGGCCTCAGTGATCTGGGAGCGGAGCACGTCGGCGCGGTGCTCTCGCGGCCCGCCGCTGGCGAGCTCGAGCTCTCGGCAGTAGAGGTCGAAGTAGCCCGTGAGCTCGGGGTGCTCGGCGTGGTGCCAGGCATAGAAGGTGGCGCGCTTGATGGCCACCGGGAAGTCCGTGAGGAAGTAGAACGGGCTGCCGGTCTCGGTGCTCATCCGCTCGCCGAGCTTCCGCTCCTCCTCCGTCCCCAGGTCCGCCGCGGCGTTCTCGTGGCCGAGGGAGCGACAGGCCTCGGTGAAGGTGATCCGGGGCAGGGGCAAGTTGAGCGTCGGCAGGCGACCGGCGAGCTCCGGCCGCGTGGGGGCGAGCAGGCCCCGCGCGTGTTCGATGCTCTCGTGGACGATCTCCTCGAAGAGCCGCCGGAGCTCCTCGGCCGAGTCGACGTAGGCGACCTCGGCGTCGAGGCTGGTGAACTCGGTGATGTGCCGGACCGTGTCCGAGGGCTCGGCGCGGAAGGCCGGTGCGATCTCGTAGACCCGCTCGAAGCCGGCGCCCATCAGCATCTGCTTGTAGAGCTGGGGGCTCTGCGCGAGGAAGGCCCGCTCCTCGAAGTACTGGACCGGGAACAGCGTCGCGCCGCCTTCGGCCCCCTGGCGGAGCAGCTTCGGGGTCTCGACCTCGAGGAACTCCCGGTCGGCGAAGGCATGGCGGAAGCCGGCGAGAAGCGCCGCGCGGAGCTCGAAGACCTCCCGGACCGCGGGCTTGCGCAGGTCCAGGACGCGGTGGTCGAGCCGGGTGTTGAGTTCCACGTGCACCTGGTCGACGACGCCCAATGGCAGCGGCACACCGGCGACGCTCAGCACCTCGACCGACTCAGGCAAGAGCTCGACGCCGAGGCGGGCCTTGGCCGAGCGCTGTACGGTGCCGACGGCGCTCACGACCGACTCGCGGGGGGTCGACTCCAGCGTCGCCGCGAGCGCCGGGTCGGAGGCGCCCTTTTTCAGCGTGAGCTGAACGCGACCGCTGCGGTCGCGGATCAGGGCGAAGGAGATGCCCCCGAGCGCACGGAACTCCTCGAGGAATCCGGCGACCCGGACCCGCTGGCCATCGAGGTCGGGGAGCTCACGCGCTAGCCGCCGCGGGTGCGACAGCGGGGGGTCCCTCCTGACGTTCTCGGGCCTCCCGCACGAGCCCGAGATACAGCGGGTGGGGGGCCTCGGGCCGCGAGAGGAACTCGGGGTGATACTGGACACCGAAGAAGAAGGGGTGCTGCTCGAGCTCGAAGACCTCGACCCGGCCGTCGACGCTCCGGCCCGTCGCACGCAACCCGCGCGCGGCGAACCGCTCGAGGTACTTCGGGTGGATCTCGTACCGGTGCCGGTGCCGTTCGTAGATCTCGGTCCGGCCGTACAGCTCGGCGATCCGGCTGCCGGGCTCGAGCTCGACCTTGAGCGCGCCGAGCCGCATCGTCCCGCCCATCTCCTGGAGCTCCTGCTGCTCTTCGAGCAGGCTCACGACGGGGTCCTTGGTGTGCGGCTCGATCTCGGTCGAGTGCGCCTCGGGCAGCTTGAGCTCGTGCCGGGCGAACTCGACGGCGGCCATCTGGAAGCCGTAGCAGATGCCGAGGAAGGGGATGCGACGCAACCGGGCCGCCTCGATGGCGAGGAGCTTGCCGTCGATTCCGCGCGGGCCGAAGCCGCCCGGGACGAGGATCGCGTCGGAGCGGTACAGCCGCTCGAGGGCGGCGGGGCTCCGGGGGAGGTCCTCGCTGTCGTACCACTGCAGGCGCACGGCGAGCCCGAGCCGCCCCTGCACGTGGTGGAAGGCCTCGACGTGGGAGAGGTAGGCGTCGTGGAGCTCGGTGTACTTGCCGACGACGGCGATCTCGACGGCGCCCTCCTCTCTGCGGTAGGTGGTCAGGAACTCCTTCCACGCGCCGTACTCCGGCTCGCGGTCCGGCAGATGGAGGAGCTTGGTGAGGAGGCTGCCGACGCCCTGGGCCTCGAGCACGAGGGGCACCTCGTAGACGGTCCGCTGATCCGGGATCGAGATGACCGCCTCGGGGGGGACGTCGCAGAACAGCGAGATCTTCGCCTTCAGGTCCGGCGTGAGCGGGGCCGCCCCCCGGGCCATGATCAGGTTCGGCCGGATCCCGA
The DNA here is from genome assembly GCA_035945735.1 of Thermoplasmata archaeon. GTDB lineage: Archaea > Thermoplasmatota > Thermoplasmata > Lutacidiplasmatales > UBA184 > JAKIVR01. The sequence continues at coordinate 3,396 of DASYZY010000153.1, read as the reverse complement.
TCGCGCGGAGCTCGCGGACCGAGTGCTGGGTGGGCTTCGTCTTCGCCTCCCCGACGGGACCGACGAAGGGGACGAGCGTCGTGTGGACGAAGGCCATCTGGCCCTCGCCAAGCTCGTAGGAGAGCTCGCGTAGCGCCTCGAGGAACGGCATCGACTCGATGTCGCCGACCGTGCCGCCCACCTCGACGAGCACGACCTCGGCCCCGCTGACCTGGGCGATCTCGCGGATGACCCGCTTGATCTCCCCCGTGACGTGCGGGATGATCTGGACCGTGTTGCCGAGGTAGTCGCCCCGGCGCTCCTTCTCGATGACCGAGCGGTAGATCTTGCCGGTGGTGAGGTTGTGCGTCCCGTTCAGGCTCTGGCCGAGGAACCGCTCGTAGTTGCCGAGGTCGAGGTCGGCCTCGGTGCCGTCGTCGAGCACGAAGACCTCCCCGTGCTGGTACGGGTTCATCGTGCCGGCGTCGACGTTGAGGTAGGGGTCGATCTTGACGATGGTGACGGGCAGGTTCCGAGCCTTGAGCAGGCGGCCGATCGAGGAGGTGGTGATGCCCTTGCCGAGGCCGGAAATCACCCCACCGCTCACTACGATAACTTTCATTCCAGAACGCTCGCGCGGGATACGGGCCGGCCCATAAAGACTGCCCGGCGCGGAGCCCGAAACGGCCCCGCGTGAGGCGTTTCCCTGCCGCGGCGCTGGCTCCTCGGTCAGCCCCGCGATGGGGTCGTCGAGGGAGGCGACGGCTCGCCCCTGTCCAATCGGAGCGGAGCGCGGGCTAGCCCGTCTGCGACAGCGGCCGCTTGCAGTTGCGGCAGTTCGTGATCCAGGGCTCGTTGGACGTCCCGCAGTTCGAGCAGATGCGCATGGGCCGGTCCCCTTGCGCGTTCGGGCTCGGGGCGGAGGGCGTGTACGGTTCGCTCGCCTTCATGAATCGGGGGGGCTCGGGCCGCTCCGGCCGGTACTCGACCGCCGGGGCGGCCGGGCGCGTGGGGCCGGCGGGCTTGGTCGGGGTGACCGCGGACGCGGCCTCAGCCCCGGGTATCGAGGAGCCGACCTTGAACAGGTCTTCCTGCTCCGGCTCCTGGTAGACCAGCCGCGGCTTCGCCTTTAGTAACGCGCCGACGGCGATCAGGACGGCCCCGATCGCGATGACCAGGAAGCCGATCACCTCGAGCAGCGTGATGCCGCTCACGGTGTAGGTGCCCGAGACCCCGTTCGTCGTGAAGTTCTCCCACAGCCGGTACGAGCCGCTCGAGATCGAGGAGCTGATCGACCCGGAGCTGCCGTGGCCCGTCGCCAGGGCGCTGTAGGTGCTGCACGGGCCGTTGGTGCACTGCGCGAGGTAGACCTGCGTGTTGGTCGAACCCCCGCTCCAGCTCACCGAGAGCGAGCCGGAGCCGATCGTGTTGATGGAGATGGTCTCGTAGTTGGTCCACTGGGGGATCGTCGTGCTCTGGGCCACGTTCGCCCCCTCGAGCCCGGCGAGCGCGGCGAGGAGCAGGATGACGCCGATGACCGCGACGGCCAACCCCGCTCCGAAGAGGCCACGCCGCATCGCGCCCCCGACCCCTGAGGGGTCAAAAGCCTATTCCAAGGGCGCGGCCGCGGGCCGTGCGCCTAGACGGCCACCCTACGACCGGACGGGTCCCGCTTGAGCCGTCCGAACTCCGGCTCGGCCTCGAGCACCGCACCCGGAAAGACCGGGCCATCGATGCAGACGTGGTACGGTCCCAGCGCGCAGGCGTCGCAGAGCCCGAGGGAGCATTTCATCTGCCGCTCGACCGAGCCGAACGCCGCCACCCCGGCCGCGCGGGCGCTCGCGAGCACCTTGCGCATCATGATCTCGGGTCCGCAGGTCCACACCGCATCGAACCGACCGCTGCCGAGGAGGCGGTCGGCGACGACCGTCACGTAGCCGGAGTGGCCGCGGCTCCCGTCGTCGGTCGCGACGTGCACGGTCACGCCGGAGGAGGCCAGGCGTTCGGCGAAGAGCATCTCGGCGGCCGTCGTGGCCCCCAGGGCGGCGGTCACCTCGCTGCCCCGCGCCTGGGCTGCCTCGGCCGCCGGGGCGAGGACCGCGGTCCCCGATCCACCGCCCACGACCAGGATCCGGCGGGGGCTCAGATCGAACCGGTTGCCGTACGGACCCCGGACCCCCACCCGATCGCCGGTCGCAAGGGCGAGGACGCGACGGCTGGTCGCCCCCATCGCCTTCACCGTGACGCCCTTGAGTCGGCCGGTGTACGAGAGCGACATCGGCAGCTCGTCGTCGCCGGGTAGCCAGAGCATCACGAACTGGCCCGGGTCGGCCGCGCTCGGGTCTTCGAACCGGATCGTGACCGTGCTCGGGGTCTCCTGCACGGTCTCGCGGATCGGATAGATCCGGCGGGAGCCCGCGTCGGACGCCGCCGGATTCACGCTGCCTCGGCGCCGGCGTGGGCCTTTCCCACCAGGTCCGAAAGGCGCTCGACCCCCAGTCTGGCGCACTCGGCTTCGACCTCGCGCTGCACGCGGCCGAAGACGCCGATGGTGTCGGTCGCAACCGCGGTCCCGATCTGCACCGCCCGGGCGCCGGCGAGCACGTACTCGACGACGTCGCGGCCCGTCCGGATGCCGCCGACGCCGACGATCGGGATCTTCACCCGCTCGTACATCAGCCAGACACAGGCGAGCCCGACGGGCTTGATCGCCGGGCCGCTGAGCCCCCCGAGGCCGTGGGCGAGCGTGGGCCGACGGAGATCGGGCTCGATCGCGAGGCCCCGGACCGTGTTGATCGCGGTGATCGCCTCGGCGCCGCCCTCCTCGGCGGCGACGGCGAGGGCGGCGGGGTCGGCCACGTTCGGGGTGAGCTTCGCCCAGACCGGCAGGCGGGTCGCGCCCTTCACCGCGCGCGTGACCTCGCGCACCATGGCCGGGGTGCCGCCGATCTCCGAGCCGAGCCCCTTGGCGTGCGGACAGCTCAGGTTGAGCTCGATCGCGCATACGCCCGTGGGTTCCATCGCCCGGGCCAGGGCGGCGAATCCCTCGGGGTCCGGCGCGAAGATGCTGCCGACGACCGGCGCCCCGCCGGCGCGGGCCAGGCGGATCTCCTCGGGGTACGCGCCGATCCCGGGGTTGGGCAGCCCCATCGCGTTGAGGAAGCCCCAGCTCCCGTACTGCTCGACCGTGGGATTGGGGTAGCCCGGTCGGGGCTCGGCGCCGATCGATTTGCTCACCACCGCACCGGCGCCGGCCTCGTAGGCGCCGAGCAGCGAGCGGCCGCTCTCGCCCCAGATACCCGAGGCCAGCAGCAACGGATTGCGGAAGGACAGGCTTCCTACCTGCGTCCGCAGGTCGACCACGGCGCGCCGAGCGGAAATGCGCATATAACTACGGGCGGTGCGCGCCGCCGTGAA
>DASYZY010000152.1:0-2376 GCA_035945735.1 Thermoplasmata archaeon | reverse complement strand
CGGGGCGAGCTCAGGTCGCCGCGGACCTGGACCTCACTGTCCTCGGCGTCGAGTTGATCGGACAACGTCAGTGCGCCTTCCACGATCACGGTCCCCTGGCGGAGCCGGAGGGATCGGGCCTCGAGCGAACCGTGGAGGGTGAAGGAGCCGCGGACCTCGACGTCGCCCGAGACGCGGAGCGGTCCGTCGCCGTCGACCGAGACCTCGACGGGGCCATCGACGTGCAGGTCGCCGTCGACGCGGGCCAGGCGGGTGGTGCTGTTTCTCTCGAGGTGGACGTCGGCCATCGTCGGAGACCACGTTCCGACGTTATTAGGGGTTAAGTCACCCGGAGTGAGCACCCGAAGGGGTGGTCGGCCATTGGGGGCCCGCTACCGGGGAGCGCGGAGGGTGATCCCCAGGCTCTCCCGGTCGACCTGGTCTCCCGGTGGCCTCGAGCGCAGGACGTACCGCTGGGCCTTCTGGTTCGCGGTCTTCGGGATCTCGTCCAGGAACTCGAGGTACCGCGGGACCATGAAGTACGGAAGCTTCTCGGCGCAGAACCGGAAGAGCTCCTCCGCGCTGGCCCTCGCGTCCGGCTTGAGCCGGACGAACGCCTTGACGTCCTCCTCGCCCAATGGAGACGGCACGCCGACGACCACGCACTCGAGGACCGCCGGGTGCTGCTGGAGGGCGGACTCGACGTCGTACGGGGCGAGGTTCTCCCCGCGCCGGCGGATGATGTCCTTCTTCCGGTCGACGAAGTAGTAGTAGCCGTCGGCATCGCGCGTGACGTAGTCGCCGGTGTGGAACCAGAGGTTGCGCCAAGCCTCGACGGTCTTCTCGGGCTTGCGGTAGTACTCCAGGAACATCGTGTACGGTGCCCGGGGCCGAACGATGAGCTCGCCGCGGGTCCCGTCCGGCACGGGCTCGTCCCGGTCGTCGACGACCTGGGCCTCCACGAACCCGAGGGGGGTCCCGATGGATCCGACGCGGGATCCGCCCACAGGGTTCATGAGCGTGGTGCAGCCGCACTCGGTCATGCCGTACAGCTCGACCACCTCGAGGCCGAAGCGCTCCTCGAAGGGGCGCCAGAGCTCCTTGGAGGTGCCGGCGGTGAGCGCGGTCCGGACCCGGTGGGTCCGATCCGTCGGGCGCTCGGGCTGCTTGTAGAGCACGTTGATCATCGAGATGAGCAAGGAGACGTGCGTCGCCCCGTAGCCGGCGGCGCTCTCCCAGTACCGGCTCGCGCTGAACCGCTCGTCGTAGGCCGCGGTGAGCCCGTTCTGGAGCGCGGCGAGCGTCGTCATCTCCTGGGCGTTGCAGTGGAACAGCGGCAGGGCGGTGAACAGCACCGACCCCGGGACGAGTCGGCTCCGCTCGCCGACCTCCCGCGAGGTACGGAGGTACTTCTCGTGCGGGATCACCGCGCCCTTGGGCGGGCCGGTGGTGCCGCTCGTGTACAGGATCGACGCCGCGTCCCACGGCGCGACCGGGTGTGCCGGAGGGGAGCCTCCCTTCGGCAACTCCTGGACGTTGGGGATATCGCGGGCCGCCACGGACGGGTCCCCCGACGGGAGAATCCAGATCTCGGAGATCGGCAGGTTCCCCGCCACCGCCGCGAACTCGGGGTAGAGCCGGGCATCGAGCACGAGCCCCTTGGCCTGGCAGTCGTCGAGCTCGTAGCGGAGAAGCTCGCCCTTGAGCGCCGTGTTCAGCGGGACGGTGACGACGCCGATCTTGGCGGCCCCGAACCAGAGCAGGAGGAACTCGGGGCAGTTGAACAGGAAGAGGCCCAGCTTGTCGCCCGGACCGAAGCCCGCCGCGGCCAGGCCGGCCGCGAACCGGTCGGACTCGGCATCCAGCGCCGCATACGAGAGCGCGCGCTCGGAGAACCGGACGGCGGGCCGGTCACCGAACCGGGCGGCCCCGTCGCGCAGAAGGCTCGGGAGGTCGTGGTGCGCCTCTCCCGGCAGTTCCATCCGGTCCCGGGGAGCGCGCCCCTCACAAAAGGCCTCGCTCGACGAGAGGCGATTAGTAGGAGGTCCGGCTGGATGGGGCGATGGCCGAGCGCATGCTCCCGTTCCGCCCCGACCGCCCGGCGGTCGTGGAGCTGGCGGCCGGCGTCGCGCTCGTGCGGACCGATCGGCCGCAGCTCCTCCTGCTCCACGAGCCGGTGGAGGATCGCTGGTGCCTGCCGAAGGGCCATGTCGAACCCGGCGAGACCCTCGAGGCTTGCGCCTTGCGCGAGCTCCAGGAGGAGACCGGGCTGGCTCGGGCCGAGCTCGGCCCGGAGCTCGGCGAAGCGCACTATCGGTTCTACGATCCGAGCCGCGATCGGAGCGTCGTGAAGACCTCGGTCTACTTCCTCGCGCTCTCCCCGCCCGATCCGGTGCG
>DASYZY010000151.1:0-4255 GCA_035945735.1 Thermoplasmata archaeon | reverse complement strand
CGCCGAGTTCTACCGGGCGCTATCGAGCGTGAGGATCGACGTGGCCATCCAACCCGAGCCCAACGGGTTCGGGGACGCCGTGCTGCGGGCCGCCGGTCGCGTGGGCCGACATCCCTTCCTCCTGCACGCGGCCGATGCCGTGCTGCTCGAGCACCCGTTGGGCGCGACCCTGCGGCAGATGGCCGCGCTCCAGCAGGCGGAGGAGCTCGATGGCGTGCTCTTGGTGCGCCGGGTCGCCGACCCTCGGCAGTACGGGGTCGTCGAGGGCGAACTGGCCGCGACCTGGCACGGCTACCGCCGGATCCGTGTCCGCGGAATGCAGGAGAAGCCGCGCCGACCCCGCTCGAAGTGGGCGGCCACGGCGGCCTACGTGTTCGGCCCCCAGATCTTCGCTGCGCTCCGGCGCGAACGCCACGACACGAGAACCGGCGAGCACGAACTCACCTCGGGCATCGCCCGGATGATCGACGATGGGCACCGCGTAGACGCCCTGATCCTGCCGGCGCGCCACGGGCATTGGAGCTCGGTCGGGCGGGTGCCGGGCTACCTGCGGGCCCTGCGTCGTTCTCAGCACTGGGCCGAGGCGGCCGCACGGCCCACCGGCCGACGGTAGCGCTCTCGCATTCTCCGTCGAGAACGATTTCCAACCGTTTTTAAGGGTCCATACCCTCCCCGCGCTCGTTGCACCTTCCGGGGGGGCTCCTCCGGGGGGACAGGAAAGGAAACTCGGTTGAAGCGGCAGATGGTGGATATGCTCGCGGACCTCGTCAAGATCCCGAGCGATTCCCTTGCCGACAAACAGGAGGTGCTCGACTACGTCCAGTCCTTCACCGATCAGATCCACATGCGCAACACGCTGTTCGGGGACTCCTCGGCCCCGGCGCTCCTCGCGGAGTATGGCCAGGCCGGGGTAGTGTTCTCCGGCCACCTCGACACACCGCCCATCGGCGACTACTGGAGCTTCTCCCAGAGCCAGCTTGCCGGCGGCCGGATGTACGGCCGCGGGGCGGCCGACATGAAGGGGACCGTGATCGCCATGCTCCAGGCCGCCCAGGACCTGGTCGCCCGGAAGATCCCGGTCGCGCTGGCGCTCACCACCGACGAGGAGACCTCGATGCAGGGCGCGATCGCGCTGTCGAAGACCCTCCCGCTGCGCCGGGCGAAGGCCGTCGTGGTCGGTGAGCCCACCGGGTTGCGGGTCGCCTACGCCGAGAAGGGCGTCCTCGACCTCGCCATCGAGACCCGGGGCAAGGCGGCCCACGGAGCGATGCCCCATCTCGGGGAGAACGCCATCAGCAAGATGATGCGGCTCCTCCGCGGGCTCGAGGGATTCAAGGGCCGGATCGCCCACCCCGAGCTCGGCTCGGTCACCGTCAATGTAGGGACCTTCAACGGAGGCGCCCGGCTCAACGTCGTCCCGAACAAGGCCACCGCGGAAGTGGACATCCGGTTCCCCCCGCCGTACTCACCGGATCAGCTCTACAGCGAGGTCGAGGAGCACCTGCGGCGGATCAAGACGCCCTTCACCCTGCGTCGGATCCTGTCGATGCCCTCCGTCCAGATCGACCCGAACTTGGAGCACGTGAAGCTGCTCAAGGAGGTGGCCGCGAGCGAGACCGCGGTCCTCGTCCACGCCTCCGAGGCGGTCTACTACACCCAGGTCAACCCGCGGGTCGTGATCTTCGGCGCCGGCGAGGAGGAGCTCTCCCACCAGGCCAACGAGTACGTGAAGGTCGAGGCCGTCGCGCGCGCCAGTGAAGTGTTCAAGAAGTACGCCCTGAGGCTCGTGCAGCCCCGCGCCAGCTAGGCGCCGTGCGGATCGCCGAGCTCTGCACTCGGTTCCCACCGGGCCCGGGCGGCGTCGAACGCCACGTCGATGCGCTCTCGCGTGAGTTCGTGGGCCTCGGCGAGCAGGTGCAGGTCTTCACGAGCGATCTCCTTACCGAGTTCCCCTGGGAGCGGCTCCCGCCGGAAGTCCGGCGGGAGGAGACGGTGGACGGATTCCGCGTCCATCGCCTGCCGGTCTGGTCGCTGCCCGGCGGAGCGCACTACACGTTCTTCCGGGGCCTCCCTAGGGCGCTCGCGAAGGCCGAGCCCGAGATCGTGCACGCCCATACCTACGGTACGAACCAGACGACGGCCGCCCGAACCTACCGACGCCGCTCGGGCACCCCGTATGTCATCACCGCCCACTTCCACCCGACCTGGTCGATCCACGGCGGCTGGTTCCGCCACCGCCTCCGGGGATTCTATGACGGCCTGCTCGCCGCTCCGACCCTTCGCGAAGCCTCGGCGATAATCGTCCAAGGGGCGGAGGAGGAGCGGCTGCTCCGGGTCGACCACCCGCACCTGCCGCGGGTCGTCCGGATCCCGCCGGGACGTACCCCGCTGCCCCCGCCGTTGCCGGAAGCCGACGCCTTTCGCCGGCATTTCGAACTGCCGGGTCCCTTCCTCCTGTTCGTGGGCCGGCTGGCGTCCAACAAGGGACTCGGCCCGCTTGTGGAGGCGTTCGGGCGTCTGGCGCGAACCGACCCGAACGCAACACTCGTCCTCGCGGGCGCCGACGGGGGGGAGCTCCATCGAGTCGAGGATCAGATCCGTCGAGCGGGCCTCGAGGGGCGGGTCCGTATCGTCGGGTACATCGCCGATGAGCACCTGCTGGCCTCCGGCCTCAGGGAGGCTCGGATCCTGGTACTGCCCAGCGAATACGAAGCGTTCGGGCTGGTGCTCCTCGAGGCGCTCTATCAGGGGACCGCTGTCCTGGCTTCGAGGGTCGGGGGGATCCCCGAGGTGCTGGACGACGGCAGAGCCGGACGCCTAGTGCCTCCCTTGGACGCCGCCGCCCTCTCCGCCGCGCTGATCGAGCTCTGGCAGGACCCCGAGGAACGGCAGCGGCTGGTCCGCTACGGCCAGGAGAAAGTGCTCCCGCGCTACTCCTGGCCCGAAGTTGCCAGGGCAGTTCGCGCAGTGTTCACCGAGGTGCTCGGCAGGTGAAGATCGCGCTCGTCACGCTCCGCTACGACGCCCCCGGCGGGGTTGAGGCGACCGTCCGCCGGCTCGCCCTGGGGCTGAAAGCCGCGGGCCACGACGTGACGGTCTATGCGAGCGAACTCTACGATGAGGGACGCTGGGAGAGGCGTCGGGAGTTTCCCACCTCGGTGGAAGGCGTCCCGGTGCGCTGGTTCCCGGTCTACAAGAAGCTGCTACCCGGCGTCACGCTCCCGCTCTGGGTGGGATTGATCGACGCGCTCCGGTCGGACGCGCCGGACATCATCCACGCCCACTCGCACCGCTACGGCCACGTCCTCGAAGCGGCCGTCGCCGCCCGAGGCAGCGGGATCCCGCTCGTCGTGAGCCCCCACTACCATCCGGCCGACCTCCGGGAGCCCACCCGGAAACGACTGCTCCTGCGTGGCCAGGACTTCCTGTTCGGCGTCAGCGCCTACCGCGTTGCCCGACGGATCCTGGTCGAGACCGAGCAGGAGCGCCGTCAACTTGCCGAGTTCGCGCCCGCCGCCAAGCTCCGTATCATACCGCCCGGGATCGACCTCGAAGAGTGGACCCACCCGGCCGAGGACCTCGCGACGGTAGCGCCGGAGGCTCCCCCGAAGTACCTTCTCTTCGCCGGGCGGATCGCTCCCAACAAGGGGCTCGACGTCCTGATCCGGGCCCTCAGCCGCATCCCGATGGAGCACCGGGTGCCGCTCCTACTCGTGGGCAAGGATTGGGGGGAACGGCCCGGACTGGAGGCGCTCGTTCGCGAGCTGTCCCTGGGGCCCTGGGTGCACTGGGTCGGCCACCTCGAGGGGCGCCCGGCCTACCGAGCCTACTTCTTCCGGGCGAGCGGATTCGTGCTCCCGAGCGAGTACGAAGCGTTTGGACTCGTGCTCCTCGAGGCGATGGCGGCCGGGGTCCCCATCGTGGCTACCGCGGTCGGTGGAGTTCCTGAGGTCCTCGAGAACGGCAAGGCGGGCCGACTCGTGCCGTACGGTGACGACGAGCGGCTCGCCCAGGCCCTTGTCGATGTCTTGCGCGGCGGAACGGAGGTGGCCGGCCAGCTGGCCGCCGGACGCTTGCGAGTCGCCGCCTACTCCACCTCCCGGATGATCGAACGCCACCTCGAGTCCTACGGCGAGGCGTTGGCGGCCCCGTGAACGTGGGCTCTGCCACGAAAGGCGCCCGCGGCTACGTGCCCGCCGCCCGAGCGACTTCCACGGCGAGCCGGACCAGTCCGGCTCGTGGGCCGGCCTCGCGG
>DASYZY010000150.1:0-3405 GCA_035945735.1 Thermoplasmata archaeon | reverse complement strand
GAGCACATCCGGAACGCCGTGACCAACGACCCGTTCGAGGGGTCGATCTCGGTCCCCGGGGGTATCATCTTCAAGCACGGTCTCGTGACGAGCATCAAGCGATGGTGGATGCGGGACGAGGAGCTCCTCGCCTACCATGAGAACCGGAACGGTCATGTCTCCCGGGTGAAGTTCAGCGAGAAGGGTTGTCTGGCCTAGACGGGCCCGGCCCGTCGTACGGCGGGGGCGCCCGCTCGCTCGAGTCGCCCCCCGGCGTGTTCTCCGGCCAATGGGGGCTCGCCGCGGCCCTTCTCCTCGCCGTCCTCGTCGCCGTCTCCGCCGGGGCGTGGGCCTTCACGATCTGGATGGGGGCCGGGATGAGCTCGGCGATGCTCCTGGGTTCGTTGTCCACCGTCGGCGGGGTCGCGCTGTTCCTCGCGATCTGGTTCGTGATGATGGTGGCGATGATGTTCCCGGCGGCGGCGCCGATGGTCCAGGCCTACTCAGGGCTGAGCGCCAGCGAGGCCCACGGGCGCCCCTCGCGCGTCGCGCTCACCTCCGTGTTCCTGGGCACCTACATCGCCGTCTGGGCGGCCATCGGGCTCCTGATCGCGGTCCTGGGGGTCCTTCTCGCGCCCCGGATGCCTGTCCTCGCGGGCACGGGGACGCTCGGAGTGTCCCTCGCCGGCGCGGTGCTGATCGCGGCGGGCGTCTACCAGACGACCCCGCTCAAGCAGAGCTGCCTGCGCGGCTGCCGCTCGCCCATTTCGTTCCTAGTGACCGACTGGCGCCCGGGCTTCCGAGGCGCGGTCCGGCTCGGCTGGCGTCATGCGGCCTATTGCGTCGGCTGCTGCGGGTTGCTCTTCGCGGTCCTGTTCGCCGTCGGCCTGATGGCCTTGCCCTGGATGGCGCTGCTGGCCGTCGTGATCTTCGTCGAGAAACTGATCCCGGGTCGGACGGGGTTCTGGGTCTCCGCGGGATTGGGAGGGGCCCTGGCCGTGGTCGGCGTACTGTTCCTCCTCCTACCGCACTGGGGCGCCTGGGCGCTCGGCTTGAGCTAGTCCGAGACCCCCGTCGACCTTCGAGCGTCGGCGCGGGGAGCGAGGGTTTATTCGGCGCAGGGCTCCGCCGACCGGTACTCCGATGAAGGCCCTCGTGCTCGTCGGCGGACTGGGGACCCGGCTTCGGCCGGTCACCTACGGTCTGCCGAAGCAGCTCATCCCCCTCGCGGGCAAGCCGATGCTCTACCACGTGCTCGACCAGCTGCCCAACGAGATCGAGCAGGTGGTCTTCGCGAGCGGTTACAAGGCCGACGTCCTCGAGCGGTACCTCGCGGCCCATCCGTTGCGCTGGCCCACCAAGACCGTGCCCGAGGCCACGCCGCTCGGTACGGGCGGTGGGATGCTGAACGCGGCGGCCGGGCTCTCCGATCCGTTCCTGGTCCTGAACTCGGACGTCGTGGCGGAGATCGACGTGGCCGGCCTCCTACGCTTCCACGCCGACCGCGCCGGCGTCGGAGCGATGTCGCTCGCCGAGGTCGAGAACACCCAGCCGTACGGGGTGGCCGCGCTGGGCGCGCGCGGTCGGATCGAGCAGTTCGTCGAAAAACCCCCGCCCGAGAAGGCGCCGTCGCACTGGATCAACGCTGGCGTTTCCGTCTGGCGACGATCGGTCATCGACCAGATCCCGCCGGGACGACCGGTGAGCTGGGAGTCCGAGGTGCTGCCAGGTCTACTGGCGGAGGGGGTCTACGGGTTCGAGACCCGCGGGTTCTGGGAGGACGCCGGCACCCCCGAGCGCCTCCTGCACGCGCAGCGTCTCCTGTTCGATGCCGGCCGAGGCGGACCCGGTGCTCTGCCGGCGGGCAGCTCCGGGAAGGGACCGGTTGCCGCCGGGCCGTCGGCCCACGCCGAGGGGGCCCGTTTCGGTGGGTATGTACACCTCTCCGAAGGTGTGCACTTGGGCCAGGGCAGCTTTGTCGCGGACTCCATCGTGATGGAGGGCGCCGTGGTCGGCGAGGGCGCGACCGTCCGCGGCAGCATCCTGGGACCGGGGACGCGGGTTCCAGCGAATGCGAGCTGCGAGCGCCAGGTGCTCGCTCTCGAGTCCCGGGCCTGAGGCGAGCCCGGGCGTACCGCCGTCGTACGAGGCCATCCGGCTGTACCGGGAGCGTACCGGCGCCGGGGGTCTTTATCCCCCGGACCTACCGAGGGACCGATGACGTCCCACGGCCCGTCCCGGGTCCAAGCCCACCCCTTCTCTCGAGCGATCACGGCTCTCCTCCGTCCGTCCGATCTCGCCTCGGCGCGGTCCGATCGGCCCAACGCGGGCCCCGCATCGTCGCGCTCCGTCTGGCCCCCGGTGCTGGTCGTTCTCGTCCTGGTGGCGCCCGCGGCGTGGGCGCTTTCTCTCGCGGTCGCCGCGCCACCGGCCCCGATCGGCCCGGGAGTGGACCGGGCGTCCGCGGGTGCGGGCCCGGGGACCGCGCTGCTGGCGGCGGCCGAACGCTCCCTCGCGAGCGGCGCCGCCGGGGCCGGCGGTTCTCCCGCCCGGGCGGCCCACCCGGCCAACCTGGCACCGGGATGGAACCAGACCGCCCTATCCGGATCTCAGCCTTCGCAACGGGCCGCTGCGGCCCTCGCCTACGACCCCGTGCTCAACACGACCGTGCTCTTCGGCGGTTACGACCCGAGCGACCTCGCCCTAGGAGACACTTGGGAGTTCAACGGCGGGACGTGGACCTCGCTCGGGTTCGGGCCCTCCACCTCGCCGCCGGCGCGATGGAACGCGAACTTCGTCTTCGACCCGGCCGATGGCTACCTGGTCCTCCACGGGGGCCGCAACACCACGCAGTTCTTCAACGACACCTGGAGCTACAGCGGTACGGGTTGGAGCCGGATCACCTCCACGCTCACCCCGCCGGCGGGGTACGGGACGATGACGTACGACGCCAAGGACGGCTACGTGCTGCTCTACGGCGCCGCCCAAGGGAACTTGCCATCCTCCCCCGGCGGCGGATGGAGCGATCTGACCGTCACCTGGAAGTTCCTCGCCGGCCAGTGGACCAATCTCACCGCGAACGTGACCGGCACGCCACCGGCGACGATCGTCGCGGCGATGGCCTACGATCCGGTCGACGGATACGCCCTGCTCTTCGGCGGCGAGACGGCCGCCCAGGCGGACTCGAGCTGTCCGTTCGTCGCCGGTCTCACCTGGAGCTACGCCAACGGCACTTGGACCAACCGGACGCCGGGCTCCTCGGCCAACGTCCCCGGGGGCGCCGGCGGCATCGCGACGACGGCGCTCACGTACGACCCCTCGCTGCACGCACTGGTCCTGTTCGGGGGCGAGGTCGACCAGGGCGGGGCGTGTGGACCGTATGGCGACACGTGGGAGTACGCCCACGGGAACTGGACGAACCTGACC
>DASYZY010000149.1:0-1505 GCA_035945735.1 Thermoplasmata archaeon | reverse complement strand
ATCAACACCATCGTCTGGGGCGCGGGCTCGGTCTTCGGGATCGCGCTCGGCGGACTCATCCTGGCCATCACCACCTGGCGCTGGATTTTCTGGATCAACCTGCCGATCGGGGCCATCGCCACCGTGGCCGGCTATCTCGTGCTCCGCGAATCCATCACGCCAGACCCGAAGGAGACCTTCGACTTCCCGGCGGCGCTGCTCTTCATCGGGGGACTGCTGGCGCTCCTGTTCGGCGTGACCGAGGGGATCCTCAATGGCTGGAGGGCGCTGATCACGCTCGGGCCGATCGCGCTCGCCGTCCCGCTCCTCCTGGGATTCGTCCTCTGGGAGCTCTGGATGAGCCGGGACCCGATCCTCCCGCTCTCCCTGTTCCGGAGCTGGCCGTTCAGCGCCTCGCTGTTGGCGACCGTACTGCAGGGGCTCGCGCTCTTCTCCACCAACTTCGTCCTGATGGTCTACTTCCAGGGGATCCGGAACATCCCCGTCCTCACCTCGGCGGCGCTCCTGCTCCCTCTCTTCGCCGCCCTCATGGTCGTCGGTCCGATCGGGGGCCGGCTGTCCGACCGGTACGGCGCCCGGGTGCTATCGACCGCGGGCCTCATCGTCCAGGTGCTGGCCCTGTTGCTCCTGTCCGGGATCGGTGCCTCCACCCCGCTGTCGGTGATCGCGGTCTATGAGGGGCTGCTTGGGGTCGGTGGGGGGCTCTTCTTCCCGGCCAACACCGCCGCGATCATGGCGGCGTCCCCGCGCAACCGCTACGGGGTCGCCTCGGGGGCGATGATGACCTTCCGGAACACCTCCGTGGCGCTCAGCTACGTGCTCGCGCTCGTGGCGCTCACCAGCCGGCTGCCCGCCGGCCTCGGGGCGCAACTGTTCGGGGGCTCCTTCGACCCGGCCGCCCTCGGGCTGTCGCCGGCCGGCCTCACGTCGACCTTTCTGTCGGGCATGCACTCGGCGTTCCTGCTCGCCACGCTGTTCCTGGTCGCCGCATCCGTCTTCTCGGCGCTCCGGGGCCGGCAGCGGTGGGGCGGTCCGGCGTCCGCCCCCACGGACGTCGTTCCCTCGGGCACCGCCCGGTCCGTGGCCAGCGCGCCGCTGGCGGAGACCGCCGATCGGAGCGCCTCGAAGTAGGCCGGTGCCCACCGCAGGAGCTCGGGCTCTAGGAAGCTATCTGCCCGCCCTCTCGTCCCGACGCGGGGCCGACGCGTGCAGGTCATCGGGGGAAGCGCGTCGACCGCACTCGCCGAGCGCGTCTCCCGGGAGCTCGGGAACGCGCCCTTCGCCATCCCGTTCTCCAAGCGGTTCCCCGACGGCGAGCTCTACGTCCGAGTGGGCGGCCGCTTCGCCAACGAGGACGTCGTCCTCGTGCAGACGACCCGGACCGACGAGCAGATCCTCGAGCTCCTCCTCCTCGAGGAGGCGATCCGGGAGGCGGGGGCGCGCCGGCTGTTCGTCGTCATACCGTACTTCGGCTACGCCCGGCAGGACCGCCCCTTCTACCCGGG
>DASYZY010000148.1:0-15904 GCA_035945735.1 Thermoplasmata archaeon | reverse complement strand
ACCCCGGCGTCGGCAAGACCGCGATCGTCGAGGGCCTCGCCCTGCGCGTCGCCGCCAAGGACGTCCCCGACTCGCTCCAGCCGGTCAAGCTCGTCGCGCTCGACCTGGGCTCGCTCCTGGCCGGCGCGAAGTTCCGCGGCGAGTTCGAAGAGCGCATGAAGGCGGTCCTGAAGGAGGTCGAGAAATCGGAGGGCCGGATCGTGCTGTTCATCGACGAGCTCCACACGCTCGTCCACGCCGGCGCGACGGAAGGGGGGGCGCTCGACGCCTCCAACCTCCTCAAGCCCGCGCTCGCCCGGGGCGCGCTGCACTGCATCGGCGCGACGACGATCCCCGAGTACCGGAAGTACATCGAGAAGGACGCCGCGCTCGAGCGGCGCTTCCAGCCGGTCCTCGTGACCGAACCGAGCGTCGAGGACTCCATCTCGATCCTGCGCGGCCTCAAGGAGCGGTACGAGCTCCACCACGGCGTCCACATCCACGACGCCGCGCTGGTGGCCGCCGCGACGCTGACGGCGCGCTACCTGCCGGATCGACGGCTCCCGGACAAGGCCATCGACGCCGTCGACGAGGCCGCCTCGGCCGTCCGGCTCGCGCTCGACTCCCGTCCGCCCGAGCTCGACCAGCTGTCGCGGCGCCTGCGCCAGCTTGAGATCGAGAAGACCGCGCTCAAGGGGGAGAGCGATGCGCCCTCCCGCGAGCGGCTCTCCGCCATCGAGCGGGAGATCGCGAACCTGCGCGAGCGAGAAGGCGGGCTCACCCGGAAGTGGAACCGCGAGAAGGCCGCCGTCGAGGCGATCCGGGCGCTCCGCCGCCAGCTCGAGGAGGCCAAGGCCGAGAGCGAGCGCGCCGAACGGACCGGCGATCTCGAGAGCGCGGCGCGGCTTCGCTACGGCAGGATTCCCGAGCTCTCCCGGGAGCTCGAGCAGCGCAGCACCGCCCTCAGCGCCGAGGAGGGCGGAGGGCTCCTGCGCGAGGAGGTGAGCGAGGAGGACGTCGCCCGCGTCGTCGCGAAGTGGTCGGGCGTGCCGGTCGCCCGGCTGCTCGAGGGCGAGACGAGCCGCCTGCTGGAGATGGAGGCCGAGCTCCGCAAGCGCGTCGTCGGGCAGGAGGAGGCGATCGAGACCGTCTCGGCCGCCGTCCGCCGCAGCCGCTCGGGCCTGGGCGACCCGAACCGGCCGATGGGCGCCTTCCTGTTCATCGGGCCGACCGGCGTGGGCAAGACCGAGCTCGCCAAGGCGCTCGCCGCGTTCCTGTTCAAGAGCGAAAAAGCGCTCGTGCGCCTCGACATGTCGGAGTACATGGAGAAGCACACCGTCGCCCGCCTCATCGGCGCCCCGCCGGGCTACGTCGGCTACGAGGAGGGGGGCCAGCTCACCGAGGCCGTCCGGACCAAGCCCTACACCGTCATCCTGCTCGACGAGATCGAGAAGGCCCACCCCGACGTCGTGAACGTCCTCCTCCAGCTCCTTGACGAGGGTCGGCTCACCGATGGGCAGGGCCGCACCGTCGACTTCCGCAACACGCTCGTCATCCTGACCAGCAACCTCGGGACCGACCGGCTGCAGCCGGGGCTCACCGAGGAGGAGCGGCGGACCGTCGTCGACGAGGCGGTCCGCCAGTTCTTCCGGCCCGAGTTCATCAACCGCCTGGACGACGTGGTCGTCTTCCACGCGCTGCGCGAGCCGGAGATCGAGGCGATCGTCGGGCTCCAGCTGGAGCAGGTCGCCGGCCGGCTCACCGAGCGGCGGATCACGATCCGGGCGACCGACGGGGCGAAGAAGCTGCTCGCCTCCGCCGGCTTCGATCCCCAGTTCGGCGCCCGCCCGCTCAAGCGGACGATCCAGCGGCGCGTGGTCGACCCGCTGACGGCGAAGCTCCTCGCCGGCGAGGTACCCGAGGGCAGCGAGGTCGTCGTCCAGGAAAAGGGCGGCGAGGTCGAGCTCAAGATCGCCCCGCCCAAGCCCGCTCGCGGAGCCAAGGCCGCGTGACGACCGGGCTCACCGTCTCCGTCGTCGGCGCGACCGGCCTGTCGGGCGAGATCGGGAAGAAGGGGACCGAGAGCGACCTTCGGCTCTACCATCACGTTCGGGAGGGTCACGCGATCACCCTCGTCGAGCCGGTGAGCTACCCCGAGCGGTTCTCCCCCCTGCTCCAGTGCTTGGCGCTCGGCGACGAGGCCTGGCTGGTCGCCGAGAAGCTCGACCGGGCGTTCGCGGAATCGGCCGCCACCGCCGACCTGTTCTCGCTGCCGGTACGGCTCGTGCGGGGCGAAGCGGTGGGCGAGGACGAACTGCGCCGGACCCTGCGAGGCCTCCGGTTCGAGGGGGCCGAGCAGTGGGAGCGGGACCCCGCGACCCTGCGCGCGAGGTTGGAGTCCGAGCGGCGCACGGCGGTCGATGGTCCGACCCGCGTCCGGCTCGACCATGCCTTCCCGGTCAAGGGCGTGGGCACCGTCGCGCTCGGCTTCGTGCTGCAGGGTCGGCTGCGCGCGCACGACACGCTGCGACTGTACCCTGGCAATGAGAAGGTGGAGATCCGTTCCATCCAGGTGCACGACGTGGACGTCGGCGACGCCGTGGGGGGCGAACGGGTAGGCGTGGCCCTCCGCGGGATCGAACCGACGGCGGTCGCCCGGGGAGCCGTCCTGGCCGCCGAGGGCGACCTGCGGACCGCACGTCGGTTCGTCGTCCGCGCACCGCGAAAGGGCGCGTACTATCGAGGGACGCTCGCCCCCGGCCGACGACTCCAGGCGCTCGTCGGCGCGCAGCTCGCGCCCGCGCAGCTCGTGGAGGTAGGCGGCCCCCAGTGGATCGTCGAAGCGGACCGGGAGCTCGTGTACGCCCCGGGCGATCGGCTGCTGCTGGCGGACCTAGACGTGACCGCCGGGCCGCGGGCGGCCGCCGCCGGGACCGTCGGATAGGCGCAATCTCCGCCGTCCCAGCCAGCCACTTATAGGGCTCCAAACTGGCGCGCGGAGCGTTCGGGAAGCTCATGTCCGCGAAGTTGGGGTGGGTCGGAGCGGTCGTCTTGATCCTGACCGTCGGCGGGCTCGGGGTCCCCATCGCCGCCGCGCACGGCTTCTCCGTTCAACAGGGCGCGCTACGTCACTCGGTCTCGAACGTCTCGAGCTCCAACTGGGCCGGCTACGCCGTGACCTCCTCCAAGAACTCGGTCACCGACGTCCGGGGCTCCTGGCTCGAGCCGAAGATCGTGGGCACCTGCCCGCTCCTCGTGAGCCAGTACTCCTCCTTCTGGGTCGGCATCGACGGCTACAGCTCCTCCACCGTGGAGCAGACCGGCACCGATTCCGACTGCCAGCTGGGCAGCGCGGTCTACTACGCCTGGTACGAGTTCTACCCGCACGCCTCCGTCGTGATCTCGACGCTGACCATCTCGCCCGGGGACAAGATGCTCGGGGAGGTCCATTGGACCGGCACCGCCTTCGCCCTCACGCTGGACGACGTGACCACCGGTCACAACTTCACGAAGAGCGGCACCGTGAGCGGGGCCCAGCGGGACTCGGCGGAGTGGATCACCGAGGCGCCCTCCAGCAGCAGCGGCATCCTGCCGCTCGCCGACTTCGGCACGTCGCACTGGGGCGGGTCGCAGACCGGGATCAAGAACACCTGCCAGGCGACGATCGGCGGGGTCACCCAGGCGATCGGCAAGTTCGCCAACGTCCACCGGATCACCATGATCAACCTCGCCCAGACCGCCACCAAGGCGAGCCCCTCGGGGCTCGGGGTCGTGGGCGCCGGCTTCACGGTCAAGTGGGTCAGCGCCGGCCCGTAACTGCCCCTCGGTGCCGGGGAAACCTCCCCGCCCCCATTCCGAGTGTGTCCCGTTCGAACCGAGGGAAGGCAGCCCGGTTCGCGCTAGGCGAACATGGTGACCGATTCCTTCCGCATCTCTTCGTCGCCGACGACCTTGTCGATCGCCCGCTCGAAGTCGGCGGCGGTCACGCTGTCCCGCTCTTCGCGGATGGCCCACATGCCGGCCTCGGTGCAGATCGCCTTGATGTCCGCGCCGGTGGCCCCCTCGCAGCGGCTCGCGAGGGTCTCGAAGTCGATCACCTCGTGCACCGTCATGCCGCGGCTGTGGATCTTGAAGATCTCCGCCCGACCCTGGTAGCTCGGGACCGGGATCTCGATGATCCGGTCGAAGCGGCCGGGCCGCAGGAGCGCCTCGTCCAGGATGTCCGGCCGGTTGGTGGCCGCGACGATCTTGACGTTGGACAGCGGCTCGAAGCCGTCCATCTCCGCCAGCAGCTGCATCAGTGTCCGCTGCACCTCGCGGTCGCCGCTCGTGGCGACCTCCAGGCGTTTCGCCCCGATCGAGTCGACCTCGTCGATGAAGATGATGGTGGGTGCCTTCTCCCGCGCCAGCTGGAAGAGCTCCCGGACGAGCCGGGCGCCCTCGCCGATGTACTTCTGGACGAGCTCGCTCCCGACGAGCCGCACGAACGTAGCGTGGGTGTGGTGCGCGACCGCCTTCGCGATCATGGTCTTGCCGGTCCCCGGCGGGCCGATGAGGAGCACGCCCTTGGGGGGGTCGACGCCGACCTTGCGGTAGAGCTCGGAGCGGAGCAGCGGGTACTCGACCGCCTCGCGGATGTCCCGGATCTGGTCGCCGAGGCCGCCGATGTCGGCGTAGGTGATCGTCGGCTTCTCGACGACCTCGCTCGCGGCCACGAGCGGGTCCAGCGACGCGGGCAGGACGCCCATCACGGCGAGCGTCTGCTTGTTGAGCGCGACGCGGGAGCCGATCGTGATCTTCTCGTGGTCGACCGTCTCGGCCGAGTTGACGACGAAGTCGGGTCCCGTGGAGCTCTTCACGACCACGCGGCCGTCGGTGAGGATGTCGCGGACGCTCCCGACGATGAGCGGCGGGTAGCGCAGCCGATCGAGCTCGGTCTTGAGCCGCTTGACCTCGCGCTGGAGGCGGAGGATCTCCGCTTCCATGTAGTGCCGCTCGCTCTCGACCCGCTTGATCGCCTCGGTGAGCTGGCTGTTGCGCAGCTCGAGGAAGTTGACCCGGTCGAAGCCATCGGCCGTCGCGGGGGGGCTTTCGGTTTCCGCCATCTGGGTCGCCGGTTCCTTAGGTGACAGGCCGGGGAGCTCCTCGAATATGACGAGAGCGACGGCCCTTATAAGGGGTCGTTTACAGCCACATCACCATGCGCTCCGACGGGCCGGACGACGTCCGCCTGAGCGCGGCGTTCGCGCCCGGACACGTCACCGGCATCTTCGCGCCGTCGCTGGAGGCGCGCGATCCCCGGGGGCGCGGGTCGGTGGGAGCAGGGCTGGTCCTGCCGCTCGGGGTCCGTGCGAGCGCTCGGTGGACCCCCGGGGGCGCGAGCCGGCTCACGCTCGCCAGCGACCTCGGCACGCCGCTCCCGATCTCGGAGGAGGTCGGACGCCGACTCCTCTCCGGAGCGGAGGGACATCTCGAGGTGTTCCTGGTCCACGAGCTGCCGGTCGGCCGCGGGCTCGGAATGAGCGCCGCCGGAGCGCTCGCGACGGCGCTCGTCGCCGCCCAAGCCCTCGGGCGGCCCCGGGCGCACGCCGTGGAGGTTGCGCACCTCGCCGACCTCTACGGGGGAGGCGGGCTCGGTGGAGTCGGGGCCATCCTGGGAGGGGGGCTCGAGCTGCGGCTTCGAGCCGGACTCCCCCCGCGCGGCATCGTCCGGCATCGGCCGTTCCCATTCCCCGTCTGGGTCGCCACGCTCGGCGCGCCGCTGCTATCTCGCCCGCTCCTGCAGAGCGAAGGGTTCCGGGAGCGTACGCTCCGGGCGGCCGGATCCGGGCTGGAGGCGGTGGCCCGGGCCCCCACCCCCGAGTCCTTCCTGAGCTCCTCTGAAGAGTTCACCGACGCCCTGCGGCTTGCGTCTCCCCCGATCCGGCGCCTGATCCGGGGGCTTCGCGCCACCGGAGCTCGGGCCGCGCAGGCGATGCTGGGCCGGACCATCTTCGCGGTAGCTCCCACCCCCGCGGTCCGGCGCCGACTGGTGCGCGCGCTCCAGCAAGCCCGGCTCCACGCGCTGGAGCTCCGCGTTCCACTAGCCGGCGCACGCCCGACCCGGGTTCGACGATCGATCCCTCGCCCCAGGCGGGGCAAAGGGCTTTAGAGCGGGCGCGGCTCGCGCGGCCCCCATGGTGCGCAAGCCCGCCCGGATGTACCGCTCCATCGAGGGGCAGGTGTTCACGCGCCAGGAGTACATGGGCGGCATCCCGCAGTGCCGGATCACCCAGTTCGACACGGGGAACCTGAAGACGGAGTTCACGCTCCAGCTCTCGCTCGGCGTCGAGGAGGCGGCCCAGGTCCGCGACGTCGCGCTCGAGGCGGCCCGCGTCAGCGCGGTCCGCGTGCTCGAGGCCGCGGTTCCGAACGGGTACCGGGTGAAGGTCCGCCGCTACCCCCACCAGATACTACGCGAGCACAAGATGGCCACCGGCGCCGGGGCCGACCGTATCTCGGACGGGATGCGGCGCGCGTTCGGCAAGCCCGTGGGCCACGCCGTCCGCGCCCAGATCGGCTCGCTGCTCCTGACCGTCTACACGACGCCGGAACATCTGGCCGACGCCAAGGAGGCCCTCCGAAAGGCCTCGCACAAGCTCCCGGTCCCGACGCGCGTGTACATCACGGAGTCGCCGGCGTCCGGACGATCAGCACCGGGCAGCTGACGTGGTGGAGCACCTCGTCGGAGGTGCTGCCCAGCAGCAGCCGCTTCGTGGTGGATAGCCCGCGCGAGCCCATCACGAGCAGGTCGACCGGGTTCTTTTCTACGAAGCCGACCAGCTCCTCGGTGATGTGCCCTTCGAGGATGAACCCGCTGACCGACGCCAGTCCCGCGGCTTTCGCTTGGGCCACCGACTGGTCGAGGATCGTCCGGTAGTGTTTGACCTCGCCCTCGAGCACCTCCGTCGGGATCCACGGCTCGGTGGTGGCGACGTAGGCGGTCAGCGGGGCGACCGCGGCGATGGTCAGGGCCGCCGAGTACTTCTGCGCCAGGTCGATGGCGAACTCTAGCGCCCGGTTGGCGTGCGCCGACCCATCCACCGCGACCGCGATCTTGGCCAAGCCGACCGACGCCATGGTCCGGGAATCGCGACGCGCTACTTGGGAGTTGGGGAGCGGTAGCGACGTACCGGCCCGCCGGCGCGATGGCCGGCCCCAATCGACGAAAAGCTGTTAATCCACATCGAACGTCCCTACGGTGAGGTTACTCCGTGGCCCCCGTATGCACCAACTGCGGCTCGACCGATTTCGTCTGGGCGGGCGAGCTCAAGACCGGCGGACGACTGAGCGCCGGTCAGCTGAGCCTGCGTCACGGCGGCGAACTGCCGCTCGGAACGCGGATCTGCCGGACCTGTGGCCACGCCGACCTGTTCCTACGGGACACCCGGATCCTGCAGGCGCCCCACGAGTGGAAACCCGGTGAGTTCGTCCCGATCCGGACCCAACCGACGCCGGGAGCGAACCCACCGTCTCGCCCGGTAGCTCCAGCTCCCCCCGCCCCGATGCCGCTGCCCGACCCGGCGCCTGCGTTGGCCCCTCCACCCCCTCCGCCCGCGGCTCCGATGCCAGCGATGTCGAGCGAGCCCGACCCCGCGCCCACGGCCCCGTCGATGGAGGAGCCCACTGCGGAGGCCGCGTCCGAGCCCGCCCCCATGGCGGAGAGCCCGGCCGAGCCGGCGAAGCCGAAGGCCGCGAGCCGGCGCCGCAGCTCCAAGGCGAAGAAATCCTCGGACGAGTCCGAAGGGTAGCTCAGCCGCCGCGGTCGGTGCGTCGGGTCGGCTCCGTCGGGGCCTACGGGCCGTTCAGGAGTTCGCGCGGATCGCCTCGTCCACCAGTTCGAGGGCCAGTGCGATATCCCCGGTCTCTCGCAACCGAACGGCGATCCAGTTCGCCGAGGGGCCCCGCGTCGTGACCCTCGGGTCGAACGGTGCCTCGGACTTGTGAAATCGGATCCGCTCTCGGGTGAGTCGGATGTCCATCCGTTCATCGCCGTGGAAATGTACGATCTCGAGATCGGCCACGAAGTAGGAGTAGGAGTCGCCGTGGCGGGACGCCCGCCGCGTCAGACCCTCAAGCTGCCTGAGTTGACCCTCCAGTTCCTCCCTCACCGTCATCCGACCTGCGCACTCCGTGGGCGGAATATGTACTCCGCCCCGAGACTCCGAAACCCCCCCACGGCCTAGGAGTCTGTACGTAGTGAGCCGAGGTAAGCGGAGCCAGTCACTGCGAGCGTTTCGCAGTGCTCCCTAACCCTTGATATCCCCCCGAACGTCGAGACTCTGACTCATGAGCGAGAAGGCGTCATCGGCGCCCGCCGGGGCCCCGGGCTCCGGCGTCGTCATCGACGCCCGAGACCTCCGGATGGTCTACCCGTCGAGCCGGGCGGGGGACAAGGGCACCGTCGCCGTCGACGGTGTGAGCTTCCAGGTTCGCCGCGGTGAGATCTTCGGCTTCCTCGGACCGAACGGCGCCGGCAAGACCACCACCATCTCGATCCTGACCACCCTCCTCGCCCCCACCTCCGGCTCGGCCCAGATCGAAGGGATCGACGTCCTCGCTCGACCGTTGGAGGTCCGCCACAAGCTCGGACTGGTCTTCCAGAAGTCCACCGCCGATGAGGAGCTGACTGGCCGCGAGAACATGGCGATCGAGGCCGGGCTCTACGGGCTGTCGGGACCGAAGGTCAACGCCCGGATCAGCGAACTGCTCGCCCAGATGGAGCTCGCCGCCTGGGGGGACAAGTTCGTGAAGTCCTACTCCGGCGGCATGCGCCGGCGGCTCGAGCTCGCCGTCGGCATGGTCCACGACCCCCAGCTCGTCTTCCTCGATGAGCCGACCCTCGGGCTCGACCCGCAGGGTCGCGCCGGCTTTTGGCGGTACATCCAATCGCTCCGGGAGACCAAGGGCCTCACCGTGTTCCTGACAACGCACTACCTCGACGAGGCCGACCAGCTCTGCGACCGGATCGCCGTGATCGACCACGGCAAGATCATCGCCATGGGGACGCCCCGCGAGCTCAAGGACAGCGTCGGCGGCGACTCGCTCGAGCTGTCGCTGGCCCCGGGCTCGAAGGATCCCACGGAGATGCTGAGCGCGATGCCGGGAGTGACCGGCGTCAGCCGGACCGGGGACACCTACCGGGTCAAGTGCCACAACGGGGAATCGCTCGTCCCGAAGACCGTCATGGCGATGGAGAAGGCGGGCATCGATGTCACCGGGGTCACGGTCATCAAGCCGACCCTCGACGAGGTCTTTCTGGGCCTGACCGGCCACTCCTACCGCGAGGAGGGAGAAGTGGCCGCGGAGCCCGACGGCCACCTCGCGGCGGCCACTCAGGGGATCCCATGATGCTCCCGGCCGCCTCCCTGATCCGCCGGGAGTACCTCCGCTGGATCCGGGCCCCGACCTGGGTGATCTCGGGGCTCATGAGCCCCATCCTGTACCTCGTGCTCTTTGGGCAGGCCTTCGACCTGAGCAAGTTCTTCGGCTCGGCCCCACCGGGCGAGATCGCCTCGTACCTGTCGGGGGCTTCCTCCTACTTCTCCTACTTCGCCGTGGGCATGGTGGCCTTCGCCAGCGTGACCGCCGCGATGTTCTCGGGGACGGGCATCATCTTCGACAAGCAGCTCGGCATCCTGCAGCGGATCCTGTCGACCCCGATCTCGCGTCGGTCGGTCTTCCTATCGTCGCTCATCTTCCGGGGCATCCTCACGCTCATACCGGCGTTCCTCGTCGTCGGCTTCGCGCTCCTGCTGGCCCACATCCCCGGCTTCTCGGGGCTTACCGTGGGCTCGGGGGTGACCGTGCTCGATTCGGCCCAGTTCCTCGCCGCGGCCCTGGTCCTGTCCGTCGCCTTCACCTCGCTGTTCCTCTCCTTCGGCTTCGCGGCCCAGCGCATCGAGAGCTACTTCGGGGTCGTCACGATCCTCCAGCTCCCCATCCTGCTCACCTCGAACGCGATGTACCCGACGAGCATCATGCCGACCTGGCTCCAGTACCTGGTCGGGTTCAACCCGATCTCGCTCGCGGTGAACGTGATGCGGATGAGCCTGTTCGGGACGAGCGGCTACCCGTACTCGGTCGGGGTCTACCTGCTAGGCCTGCTTGCGTGGGCGGTCCTGTTCATCGGCCTCGCCCTCTACCTCGCCTCGAAGGCGCTGAGATCCGACGTCGGGCCTAACAAGACCTCCGCGCTATCGGCCGCGATCGCCGAATAGAACAAATCGGATCAGTCGTCGACTCTGCCCTGGCACGGCGCGGCGGGGTCACGCACGGACTTGCGCGGGCTCGCGGAGCTTGTCTAGGCCTGCTTCCAAACGGTCTCGAATTCACGGAAGCGCCAGTCGATCGCCGCGGAGGCGGGTCGATTGCCCTCCTGAACTGGCAGGTTCGGCAGCACCTGGCCCTCGACCTTCAGCACGTGATTGTCGATCGCCGACTCGCGAAGACCCCGATCGTTGGCCACGACCACCTCGAGTTCCCGGTTGATGGTCCAGGCGTACCGGTCGAACAGGGCATGGTGGTTCCGGCACAGGAGCAGGCCGTTCCGGGAGTCGGCGACGTTGCCTCCCTTCTCGACCGGGATGACGTGGGCCGCCTCCATCCCGACCGACCGCCCCGCCAGCCGGTACCCGAGGTTGCACAGGCTGCACCGACCGTGATACAATCGCCGGAGGGTGATAGAGAACCGCCGGTCGCGCATCAGCCGCTCGGCATGGGTCAGCTTCCGTGCGCTCGGCTCGAACGCCACGAACTCTACTCTCGGTTCCTCGACCGGTAGCGCAGTCACGTCGTTCGATTCTCCCCGCAGGACGAAGTGCTCCCCGTCCCGACCCGTCACATAGGCCAAGCCGAGGATCTCGTAGCTCGCCTTTCCCGTGTCCGACTGTACTTGCCGGAACACTCCCACCGGGATCCGGTCCGCCTGGCTGCGCAACAGGCCCTGATTCGTATCGAGCGCCCACTCGGCGCGCCCGGCTCGCCCTTCCGCCGAGTACCGGAAACTCCAGGAGCCGTCGGAGTTCACCTCGATCGGCCGATCCGGGTAGACGCCGCGGCTGGTCTGTCGCACCCAGAGCGCTCGGCTCGAACCGCTCGGCTTGTAGATTCCCTTCTGGCCACCAAACCCTTTGACGATGGCTTGGAGGCGCTCGCTGGTCAGGACCTGGCTTTCGAGATCCCGTATGGTCAGCAGGGCCTCCCGAAGCTCGGGGTCCGACTCACGGAGGACCGGATCGCCGGCGATCGAAGAGGGGTGGAGGAGCGAGTAGTGCCCCGCGTCGTCTTCGAACCCGATCTGTCCTTCGTCCCGGAGCACCTGGAGCAGCTGGCGCACTTTCTCCTCGACGTGGTCGTTCTCCGGATGGAGGGCGGCGAGCGGCTCGGCGAGCTCGTACACCTCCTCCAGGGAGAAGACCTCTCGAGCGGCCCAACGGTCCTTCAGCAGGTGGAGCAACTGCTCCTTCCAGCCGCCGGGAGCTGCCACCCGGGCCCGGACGGTGATCGCCTATTGATCCGTTGCGGCGGGTTCATTCACCGCCGGTTGCCTTCACCGCTTCCGGCCGCTCCGACCGCCGGGTCGTCGGGGTCCCCGGAGCCCTCCGAACCACGAGCATGAGCCACCCGACCGTCGGGTCGAGTGCGAGCGACTCGGGTACGATTCGGATTCAGCGCGCGGAGGGTGCCGAATGTCGAGCCTATCTCGGTACCGGCTCCCAGAGCAGCTCGGCGACGTCCAGGACGAGGTCGGTCGGGTTCGTAGCGTTGGGCACCGGTTTCGGGCGCACTTGACCGCACCCGACGCACACCGAGTCGTTCAGCCACCGGTACTTCTCGTGGTCGCTGAGGTGGTTCACCGTGGCGACCCACTGCCGACCCTCCGGAGAGGTTTGGTCGTACTCGGGAGTATGGCGGCGTCCGTAGCCGTGGCACTCGAACAATACCGTGGCTCCGTCGACGGTCTCGATGACTCCCCGAAAGTCGGTCACCGCGGTCCGGTCGGTCCGTCGCCGTGGGTAGTTCGCTCCACGGAACCGACCCGCGATCCGACCCTCGGCCGTTCCTTCAGCGAACAGGAGGTGCTGCTCCTCCGTGCCGCCCTCACCTTTCAGCTCGATCGCCCAACTCTGCGGGTAGTCGAATCGCAGCCGGTAGAGCGGCTCGAGGCGCATCTACGCAGCAGAAGGCGGTCGACCAATAAGCGCGAGGCCCACTGAGTGCGACGCGAGATGCCGCGAGGAGAGCCGCACTACGACCGAGAGTAGCGGGGCATGGATTTGAACCATGGATCTACGGGTTATGAGCCCGTCGGGATTTCAGGGACCGCGAACGTCGGTCGCGACCTTTCCTGACTACCCTACCCCGCTGCGCGGTCGGGGAGCCGGGCGCTGTATTTGAACGTTCGTCGACGGCGCGCGCTCCCCGTCCAACGCGAGCCAAGGGCGCGCCTCGCGGGATGGGGACTCAGGGTGCTCGCGCCCGACGGGTGCCCAGGAGCACGATCGTCGCGACGACGGCCACGGCGCCGACCAAGAAAACGAGCGCGATCGTGAGCCAGATCGGGTTCGTCGCGCTCCACAGCGATCCGGCCCCCGTCGCCCCGAAGCTCGCGACCTCGCTCACGGGGCCTCCGATCACGATCGAGACCCCCGGCGAGTCCCCCGTGTACGAGCCGGGACCGCTACCCTTCCAGCCGTTGAACTGGTAGCCGCTGCCGGCCTCGGCGAGGAGCGTGATCGAGGCGCCGACCGGGTACCAGCCCGAGGCGGGCGCGATCGCCCCGTTCCCGCCGGAGGCGATGGAGCTGTTCAGGAGAGCCCAAAGCTGGAACGCGACGACGATGTGCGCCCCGCCGCCGGCGATCGTCAGGTTCCCGGAAGCCGGTGACGGAGTGTACCGGAGCCCCGCCAGCCCGGGCGGCGAGGCCGACGCCGACCAGGCGTAGGAGCCGTCGGTCAGCGGAAGAGTGAGATTGGAACCGCCGACCGGGTACGGCACCCCGTTGAGGGTGACCGTCCAGTCGGCGCTCCCGGGGAGGCCGGTCTCACTGAACCGAACCGGATAGGTGGTCGCCGGGGAGAAGGCGGCGGTCTCGTTGACGCCGCCGGTCAGCGTGAGATTCGCCGGATCCGCCGGGCCCGAGTAGTTTCCTGGCCCGAGACCCGTCCAGCCGGCGAAGTGGTACCCGGGGATCGGAAGCGCGTCGATCTCCACTGCCGTGCTCGGCGCGACCCATTCGGTGACCGGCGAAGTGAACCCGGCCGCGGCGGGGTTGGCGAAGGTCCGAAGGTACACCTGCTCGGCATACCCGATCGCCTCCGGGATCGGACCGGACTCCACGTGGATCGTGCCGATCGCCCGAGACGGGAGGAAGCGGACCCCGTACGCCTTGCCCACCACGGTGCTCGTCAGGAAGCTGTAGCTGCCGCCCCCGACCTCGAAGCCGATCGTCGAGAGCGACGAGGAGTTGGTCGAGCCGTTGAGGGTGACCGACCAGGTCGTCGCCGGGGGAAGCCCGGACTCGGTGAACTGGACGAACACGCCTCCCGCCACCCACGTGTCGCCGTACCAGAGCGTGGGTCGGGCGCTCGAGTTCTCCCCACCGAACACGAGCGTGTAGTTGTCCGCCGGATCGAAGGCGTAGCCTGCCGCGGACCGGGCCGGTGGCGCTCCCGCGGAGGGCACCGCGACCCAGCCGCCGCTCGCGTAGGTCCACGTATCGTTCGTGTCGTTCGAGCCGTCCGATCCACCGAACAGCTGGACTCCGGCCCCCGCGGGAAGGGCAAGGAGGCCGTAGTCGGCGCGAGGACCGGGAGAAAGCGTGGGGGTGAGCAGCTGCCACCCTAGGGTCGAGTACCCCCAGGTGTCGGCCAGCACGTTCGCTCCGCTCGCGTTCCGGCCGCCATACAGAATGAGGGCGCTCACGGCGCCGTCCCATGCCATCTCGGCGTCGGAGCGGGCCGGGGGCGACGACGCGCTCGAGACGGCACTCCAAGCGCCGGCCGAGAACCTCCACGTGTCGTTCAAGGCGCTCCCCGCCGCGCTGGCACGTCCGCCGAAGAGCAGCACGCAGCTGCAAGCGGGGTCTGCGGCGGCGGACGCCGCGTAACGGGCCGACGGGCCGCTGCTCCCGGCAGAGGCCCACAGGTCCCCGCAGAACCGCCAGGTGTCTCCCAGCGCCGCGCCGGAGCTGTCGTTCCGCCCACCGAACAGGAGGAGACAGCCCGTCGCGGGATCGGTCACGAGCGCCGCCTGCGAGCGGGCCGAGGGCGAGACCGGGGGGCTGATCGGTTGCCAGACGCCCGCGCGGAAGATCCAGGTGTCGTTGAGGTCGTGGTGCGGCCGCGCGTACCCTTCGTAGCCCCCGAACAGGACGAGGTAGCCGTCGGCATCGTCGAACGCCACAGCGGGCCCCTCTCGCGCCGATGGCGAGGGAGTGCCGCTCAGGCTGCTCCAGTTGGGTGCCCCGCCCTGGTGTGGACAGATCCGAGCCTCGCACGCGATTGCCGGAGGAACTACGCCGGAGACGCCGGGGTTCAACGAAGCGAGCTGGGCGACCTCGTGCGCGAACGGCCGCGGCGCACCGTCGACCGCCGGCGCGAGGGTGAGAAGGAGCAGTGCGCAGACAACCAGCCCGGCGAAGGCGATGGCGATCCGGCCCGGGCGGTGGGGAGCCTCGCCCATCGTGGGGCTCGCCGGCGACGACACGGCGCGCCCGGAAAAGTGTCGTGGCATAAGCTATGCGCATCCCTCCGCATGACCCCAAATCACGTCGAGTCGTCGAGCTCGGGGCGCCATGGCTCTCGTCGGAATCGCCGTCTCGCTCAATAGGCCACCGACGCTTCGCCGGACGGGAAACCGTGTACAGTCCACCGGCGACGATCCGCCGCGCCAGCATCGAGGATGTGCCCGCGCTCGTGGAGAGCTACGAGTGGCTCGCGCAGCCTCCGGGGCGCCCCCCGCCCCACTGGGAACCCCAGGCGGCGGCCGATCGGCTGGAGCGAGCGCTCCACTCCCCGGAGAGCGCCATCCTGGTCGCGTGCGACGGCGCCAAGCTGGTCGGGTTCTGCACCGTCTATCTCGAGTTCGAGTCGGTGCGGTTCGGGCGTCGGGCGTGGGTGGAGGACCTTGCGGTCCACCCCGACCGCCGGTCGACCGGGATCGGCCAGCGGTTGCTCGACCGAGCCAAGGGGTGGGCTCGGGAGCGCGGAGCCGAGCGGATGGGGCTCGAATCGGGAGAGGCCCGAGTCGATGCCCACCGATTCTACGAACGGGAGCGTCCGGCGTTCCGCTCGCGGGCCTTCGGCTGGGACCTTCGTCGGCGCTCGGACGAGTGAGTCACGACCCCGTCGCCGGGGCCGCCTACGCGCACAAGCTCATTTCAGGGTACGGCTCGAGGGAAAGCGCATGTCCCGGCCCCCCGTCGCGACCTCGCTCCAGGCGGTCCGGCGCCTCGCGGTCACGAAGCAACGCTTGGCGGGCGCACTACCGAAGCGAGCGTCGGAGGAGGATCTCATTTCGGTCGTCCGAGACTTGGCCTACGTCCAGTGGGACCCGGTCCCGATCGTCGCGCCCTCTCACGTCCTCTCGTTCTGGGCGCGACTCGGTGACTTCCCCTTCTCGACCCTAGATCGCCTGCTGTGGACCGAGCATCGCCTGCTCCTGCACTGGATCCCGATCGCCTCCATCGTGTCGGTCGAGGACTACCCGATCTACGCCTCGCTGATGCGGCGCTACCCGGACTCGCTTTCGCCCTCGTGGGGCGCGCAGCGCGCCCACGCCCGCCAGTTCTTGGCCCGGCACGCCGAGCTACGGAAGAAGGTCCTCCGGGCTCTCGAGGGCGGACCCCTGCGGACCAATCAGTTCGAGGAGCATCTGCGGACCC
>DASYZY010000147.1:0-14727 GCA_035945735.1 Thermoplasmata archaeon | reverse complement strand
GATCCGCTCGAGCCCGAGGACCCGAGTGGCCTCCACCTGCGCCTTCAGCTCGCGGAGCTCGCTCAACTCGCGGTCGAACTCGGAAAGCGAGCGGACGATCTGCGCGACCGTCGCCTCGTACCACGCCACCGGGTGACGGGTGGGAAGGAAGCCGGGGTGGGGCGGTAGGGGTTCCGTCCGGAACCCCGACTGCGAGACGATGTCGGAGAACAGGGGAGCCTCCACGGGCAGGAATCCCTCGACGACGAGCGCCTGGGAGCCGGCCCCTCCTCGGATGAGGGAGTGGATGGTCCGCAGGCAGACGGGCAGCGCGGCGGGGGAGGGCAGGTGCGTCAGCTCGGCCCGGCTCGCGTCCAAGGGGGGGAGAAGGGAGTGCTGGAACGTGCGCTTCCACAGCCCCGAGCCATCGAAGATCACGACCCGGCTCGGGTCCGATGTCGGAAAGATGCGCAGCGGCCAGTAGACCGGAGCGA
The DNA here is from genome assembly GCA_035945735.1 of Thermoplasmata archaeon. Lineage (GTDB taxonomy): Archaea > Thermoplasmatota > Thermoplasmata > Lutacidiplasmatales > UBA184 > JAKIVR01. Next base: position 14,254 of record DASYZY010000147.1, on the reverse strand, counting down.
CGGCCTGGACCGTCTCGCTCTTGGCCTGGAAGACGAAGCGCTGTCGCGCCCGCTCTCCATCGATGGCGCACAGGATCGTCGACAGGACCAACGATTCGGACAGGTTCCGGGCGACCCCCGAGCCGTCGACCCATGTCGCGAAGGCCAGGGTGACCTCGTCCATCGAGGAAGGAGCCGCCGGCGCCGAGTTCGCAGGTAGACCCACCTCCGCGGCCGCTTGGCCGGTTCCACCCTCCGAGGCACCGCTGGAGGACGCGCCGGACCCATCGACGTCCCTGGCCTTCGCCGGGGCACCTTCGGCCTCCGCGGGGTGGGAAACGGCCTTCCCGGAGTCGCGCCGCACGCCACTATGACCTCTGTTGTATGTATTAATGCGTATGGTTACGTAGCGGGTTTCCGGAGGGTAGCTGGGGCCCGACCGAACCTCGCGCGCCCCCGCCCGGGTGGGTGGAGATCGCCTATTCGAGACCGGTCGCCCTGCTCAGGGGCGGGGCCGGTTACGGACATCTCCGACCCATCGAGGCTCGCGGGCTCCTCCGGCTCGGTCGCCCCGGTCCCTTCTGGAGCCGAATCGTCGGGGGGCCGACCGCGCCGTCGTCTTCGCAGGGCGATGAAGGTCCCGATCGCCACGGCTCCGACCGCGGCGAGTCCGGGGACGACTAATCTGCCGGGCGGCCTTCGCCCGAGGATGGCCGGGAGCTTCCTGCGCGGCCAACGCGGGTGAGCCCGATTCGCGAGTCGCCCCCGCCCAACCCGAGGGTGGGCAGCCTGTCTCGGGGTTCGTTGGAGAACGATTCGGCGGAGCGGTGGCAGCGTCGGCTCGAGGCGATCGAGCCGGAGTTCCGCGCGCTGCTCCATCGGATCCCCCTACAGGACACTCCGCCGCTTCCACCGGAGTGGCTGCGCTGGGAGATGCTGGAGCGGCGCGAGGTCCTCCGCCGGGCTCCCATCGAGCCCCGATCCACGGTCCTGGAGGTTGGCTCCGGTGGCCACGCCATTACGACGGTGCCCCTGGCTTATGCCCTGAGATCCGGCGGACGCGTGCTCGCGCTCGAGCGCCGGCGGTGGGGGCGGTTCTCGAGCCTGGTGGCGGCCAGCGGCCTCGGCGAGCGCATCCGTCCCCTCTCCGGCGATGCGCGCCGCCTGCCGCTGCGCGACCGCTCCGTGGAGCTCGCGCTCTGCGTGCACGGTCTCCGCTCGCTGGAGAGCGAGGAGAACATGGTGCGCGTCTTCCGGGAGCTGCTCCGAGTCGCCCGAGGACTGTTCCTGGCCGAGACGCTGCCCGTCGCCCGGACCCCGGCGCAGGAGGCCCATCTGCGGATGTACGGGCTCCGGGAGGAGCTCTTCGTCGCGCGCACCGGCCGGAGGGACGATATCGCCTATCTACCGCTCCCGCAACTTCGCACGCTCGTAGAGCGCGCCGGCGGGACCATCGAGGAGGCCGAAACGGTCGAGGTGGATCTGCCCCACGCGCTCGCGGTGTTCCCCCGCTCCCTCATCGAGGAGCTTCCGGCTGGGCTCGCGCGGGACGATCTGCTGCGGCGTTGGGACGGGGCCGAGGCTCTGCGCCAACGCGTCGGCGAGGATCATCCCCCGGTGGGGATCATCAGGGCGGCGCCCTAGGCGCGCGAGAGGCGCGCGTTGGGCGGGTCCGGGCCGGTGGCGACGGCGTACCCGGTGCGATCCCGAGGAACTCTTCGGACCACTTCGTCACCAGGTCGTCCCGGCGGGGCTTGTAGACCTCGGAGTAGAATCGACCGCCCGAGCGGAGCACCGTCTCGTCGAATCCCGCCACGGTCTCCTCCGCCTGGGTCCAAGCGCGGCGGAAGTTCTCGGGGGAACCGAACCGGGCGGCCACCTGCTTCAGGAACGCCTCCGCCGTCTGGGTCTCTCCGCCGATCGTGAACAGGAGTTCGGGGGAGGCCGGGTCGCGGTACGCCTCGTCGTTACCGATGGAGTAGAGGTTCGCAGGAGCGGTCCCGGAACCGGTGCCGACTCCGGCCCCACCGGGCGATCTCCCGCCGAACCCCCGCTTGGCCGCCGCATAGAAGATCGCTCGATTGAGCCCCCAGGAGTACGCGGAGGGCTCGGAAAACCCGAGCCTTCGGACGCGCGCGGCCTGGAGCGTGGCCATGACGGTGAAGCGCGTGATCCGCAGCGCGCGGGGCTTCGGCATCCCGACCTACTCGCACTAAACCCTTCCATAAACAGTCGTCGAAAGACGTCACGCTCCGCCCCCGTGCCGTCCATTCGCCCGACAATCGACGACGCACGAGTCGTCCCCGCACCCACCGGTGGTCTGCGCGGGACCAACCCTCCTATCGGATGCACCGGTTCCGGTGGCGGAGACGGCCGCAGTGGTCCGGTGGCGTCCGGGCGCCCGCCTCCGATAGAGCGATCGGCGACTCGTGAGCCGCCGGGTTGCCAGAGCGTGTCGGTCACGGGCGCCGCGTTCACGGCCCACGGGTGAGGGTGGTTCTCCGATGCGCTCACCTGTTGGAAGAGCCTGGCCCTGATGGCCTGGCTCGCGTACTACACGCTCGCCTTCGCCTCGGCCCCGGTGTTCGACTACCTGTCGAGGCGCGCCTCGGTCGAGCTCCCGACCGGGGCCGTGAGGTGCCCGGCCGGCCGAAGGGGCCCGGTCGTCGCTGCCTAGCGTCGGGTCTCGCCCGAACCGCCCTACGCTGCCTCCGACCCGCCCGCTCGGCAGTCGAGCACGACGGCCCCCGTCACTCGCCCCGCCTTCAGGTCGGCCAGGGCCTCATTGGCTTGGGCCAGGGGACGGAGCTGGATCGTACTGTCCAGGCGCAGTCGGTCCGCGAGGTCCAGGAACTCCCGGGCGTCGGCGCGCGTATTGGCCTCGACGCTGAGGATCCGGCGCTCCCCGAAGAGCCAGCGGTCGTAATCGATGGGCGGGATCGGGCTCAGGTGGATCGCCGCGATCGCGAGCGCCGCTCCTTTCTTGAGCTCCCGAAGCGCCTCGAGCACCGTCTCGCCGGAAGGCGAGAAGACGACCGCCGCGTCCAGTCGCGCGGGCCGACTCACGTTCGGCGTCTCAGTACTCTTACCCCCCAGCAGCACGGTCTCCGATGCCCCGAGGCGCGCAGCGAGTCGAAGGTGTTCCGGGTTGCGGGAGTACGCCACCGTCTCGTAGCCGAGCCGCGCGGCGACGGGAAGCGTGAGGTGCGCCGAGCCACCGAAGCCGAAGAAACCGATCCGCCCGCCGGCGGGCGGCATCACGAGCTTGAGGGCCCGGTACCCGATGATGCCGGCGCACAAGAACGGCGCCCGGCGCGCGGCATCGTCGGCGGAAAGCGGGAGCACGAACCGATCCCGGGCGACGGCGTACTCCGCGTACCCACCGTCGACGGAGTAGCCGGTGAAGCTCTTCCGCTCACAGAGGTTCTCGCGCCCGCTTCGGCAGAACTCGCACTCCCCGCAGGTGCTGTGGAGCCAAGGAATCCCGACGAGATCCCCGACCGCGACGCCCGTCGCATCGCGTCCGAGCGCGGCGACGTGGCCGACGACCTCGTGTCCCGGGATGACGCGTTCGCGCAGGGGAGGGAGTTCGCCCTCGACGATGTGCAGATCGGTGCGGCACACTCCACAGAAGTCGACCCGGACGAGGAGTTCGCCCGGCCCGGGGGCCGGCGTGGGCACCTCCGCGGGGCGCAATGGGTTCGACTCCGCGCTCGCCGGCTTGGCGAGGTACATCGCGTGCATCGTCGCACGGTCCGGCACTGGGGAGCTCCGAGCTCGCGTCCAAAGCCGCGGCGCGAATAACCGTTGGGCGGGCCGTCGCGCCTACGCCGCCGCGCCGGGACCGAGCGTACATCATCCGCCATTGACTCCTGGCGGAGCGGGCAAGGTGAACATGGACGGGGGACCCGCGAAGGCAGCCCCGACCGGTGAGCCGCTCATCCGGCGGGCGCTGGTGGCGCTGTCGGCTCGGGGCCCCTCCGTGGAGGCATACCGGTCGGCCCTCGCCCGGCTCCGCGCACTCGAGGGAGAGCTGCTCCTCGTCCACGTCGAGCTCCGGCCCACCAGCGCGCCCGGTAACGAGGCCGACGGTGCGCCGGCGGACGAGGCCGAGACCGAGATCATGCGCGCGATCCGGACCGCCGCTGTCGCCGAGCTCGGCGAGCGAGGTCACGCGGTCCCGATCAAGATCCTCCACGGCGACGTCGGTCAGCGGATCTGCGAGTACGCGGAGTTCGCCCGCTGCGACGGCATCGTGCTCGGCCCGCGCGAGCGGGCCTCGCTCGCCAAGGCGCTCCGAGGAAGTGTCACGCGCTACGTGCTCGCGCACTCCCGCGCGAGCGTGCTCATCCTCGGCGAGCCGGTCCGATGAGCTTGAGTAGGCGCGCCGCTCCGACCGAGTAGCGGCGGCGCGGACCCCGGCCCAGCCCGCCGGCGCCATGGACTCGATATCCACTCCCCCCACCGTACACTCGGCGAGCGACCGGCTCGGCGACTTCGCCAGCGCGAACCGCCGGATCTTCCCCCTGCTCGTGGCGGCCCTCGGGATCGGAGTGGTCGCGGCGTTCCTCGCGGTCGCTCTTCTCGACCTGATCGGATTTTTCACGAATCTCTTCTACTACGGCCGGCTCTCCTTCTCCTTCGCGTCGCCGGCCGGGAACTCGCTGGGGCTCCTGGCGATCGGCGTCCCCATACTCGGGGGGCTCATCGTCGGGGGCCTCGCCCGCTTCGGATCGGAGCGGATCCGGGGCCACGGGATCCCCGAGGCCATCGAGGCCATTCTCATCCACAAGAGCAAGATCGAGCCCAAGGTAACGGTCCTCAAGCCGGTCGCGACCGCCATCTCGATCGGCTCCGGCGGACCGTTCGGCGCCGAAGGGCCCATCATCATGACCGGCGGCGCCTTCGGCTCCGTGCTCGGCCAGTTCCTTCGCGTCACGGCGGTGGAGCGCAAGACCCTCCTCGTCGCCGGCGCCGCCGCCGGGATGGCGGCGACCTTCAACAGTCCGCTCGCCGCCGTGCTGCTATCGGTCGAGCTCCTCCTCTTCGAGTGGAAGCCGCGCAGCCTGCTGCCGGTGGGCGCGGCGGTGAGCGTCGCCACCGTCCTGCGCTGGCAGCTCATCGGCCCGAACCCGTTGTTCCCCATCCCGATCTCGGCCTCGCCGAGCCCGAGCCTCTTGGCCTCTGCCCTACTGCTCGGCCTCGTCGCCGGCGGTGCCTCCGCGTTGCTGACCTGGTCGGTGTACGCCTCGGAAGACGGCTTCCGGAAGCTGCCGATCCACTGGATGTGGTGGCCGGCCCTCGGGGGGCTCGCGATCGGGCTCGGCGGTCTCCTCGAGCCCCGGGCCCTCGGCGTCGGTTACACGTCGATCGACGGCCTGCTCCTCGCTCAGTTCACCGCCGAGGTCGTCCTCGGCCTCCTGCTCGTGAAGGCGGCGATCTGGGCGATCTCGCTCGGCTCCGGTACCTCGGGCGGCGTGCTCGCCCCGCTGCTGCTCATGGGCGGTTCGCTCGGCGCGCTCCTGGCCGTGGCGCTCCCGGGGGGTTCGGTCGGACTGTTCGTGCTCCTCGGCATGGGGGCGATGATCGGAGGCACGATGCGGGCCCCGTTCACCGGCGTCGTCTTCTCCCTCGAGCTCACGCACGACTTCCCCGCGCTCTTCCCCCTCCTCATCGCGGCGTTGGCGGCCGACGGGGTCACCGTGCTCGCGATGAAGCGCTCGATCCTGACCGAGAAGGTCGCGCGGCGGGGCGTCCACGTGGCCCGCGAGTACAGCATCGACCCGCTCGAGCGGATCCCGGTGCGTTCGGTGATGCACACCGCCGTCTCGCTCGCTCCGGCCGACCTGCCGGTCGAGGACGCGCTCCTACTGTCCGCCCAGCCGGGAGGCGGGGACGGCGGGATCCGTCTCGTGTCGCCGGAGGGGCGGGAAACCGGGTTCGTCGCGCGCCGCGACCTCCGGAGCTACCTCGACTCCGGCGGGGACCCGTCGGTCCGCGTGGGGACGCTCGCCCTCCCACTGTCGTCGGCGACCTTTCCGGACGAGCCGATGCAGCTGGCCGCCGAGCGGTTCGCGCGCCTCGAGCGGAGCATGCTACCGGTGGTGGATCCAGGCGAACCGGGCCACGTCATCGGCTTCGTGACCCGTGAAGGGGCCTTCGAGGCGCGCGCGCTGTGGAACCAGCTCGAGCAGGAGCGGGAGCGGAGCCTGTCCGTGCCGGGCCTGTCCCGGGGCGCGGGGTTCTGGGGCTGGTTCGAGCGGGATCCTTAGGCGCTCCGAGTTCCTCGAGCATCTCTCCGAGGACCGCCGCATTCGAGCGCTCGACGTCCTTGGCGGCGAACAGCAGCGTCACCGTTTCCTGCCGAGCTTCGTCCACGAGCGCCGCGAGCGCGGCCCGCTGCGCGAGGAGCTCGTTCCGGTAGCGCCGGCGGAACTCGGGAAAGAGCGCGGGATCGTGGCAGTACGATCGACGCAGCTCGGTGGAGGGCGCGAGCTCCTTCCGCCACGCCGTCAGCCGAAGAGCGCCAGCGGAGAGACCGCGGGGCCACAGTCGGTCGACCAGGTATCGGTGACCATCCGTCGCCTGAGGCGGGTCGTACACTCGGCGAAGCTGGAGCGTCAAGCGGAGCACCTCGGGGTAAGACCGCCGCAGAGCATGTGGGCCGCTCTTCAGGACCCTACGCCGTCCGGAGCGGCCGCGCTCACCTACTTTCGGGCGTGGCGCCGGCGCGGGGCCCCTCGAGAGGTCGGCGCTCGCGCCCGGGAGGTCTTCGCGTACTCCCTGCCGAGGGCCCGAGCGAGCGAGCGCCAGAGTCGGCGTAGGTCGCGCTCGAAGGGCGCCTTGCGGGGCTGCGTTGGGTGCCACACGGACGGCCTCCGCCGCATCCGGAGGTCGAGCTCCGAGTGACCGTTCGGAAGGGGTCTCAGACGGTAGGTGATCTCGGCGTCCCGGATGTTGCCGGTGGAGTGCGCCACCCAGCCGTTCGGCGGCCGTAGGCTCACTTCGGTGCGCCGCCACCGCCAACCGTCCGGCTCCCACCACAGATCCTCGAAGAGCACGCTTCGGCGGTCTCGACGGATGACCTTGCGCTGGTAGGGCTCTCCCGCGCGGCGACCGTCGTCTGTTCGGTAGTCCGTGCACCACCGGTACGCGAAGCCGATCGGCGCAGGCAGCTCATAGTGGATCCGATACTCCGGCGCCGGCCATGGACCCCGAACCAAGCTCATCGAATCCCTCTCCCCCGTGGCGCGAGGGCTATCCGGGGTAGAGTACTTGGCTTGGCCGTCCGAGGTTGGAGCGGGGCGGGCGACCGAGGGGGAGGTAGCGGTCTTAGGCAGCGTTCCCCCCCGATGGTGCGCTCGATAGTGGAGCGTTCCCTTCCGAGCGAGCCGAGCTCGGAAAGCCCCCGACAAATGTTCAAGTAATCGCGACCTCTATTCGGCCCCCGTGCCGTATTCCGCTGCCAAGGGCGCCGTTCCTCCGCCGGCGGCGGAGCCGGCCGATGCCTCCGAGACCCAACAGTTGGTAGGTCGGATCCTGAACGAGCTTGACCTCCTCAACCGGAACGTGGAGATCCTGGAGCAGCTGAGCCGCAACCCGCCGATGGGGATCATCCGGCTGGGCGAGGCCCTCCACCTGCCGATCCACAAGGTGCGGTACTCGCTCCACCTGCTCGAGCGGGAAGGCGTGATCCAGCCCTCGGCCGATGGCGCGGTCGTGACCGAGCGGGCCAAGGAGTTCTGGGCCTCGCTCGACGCCTCGCTCGAGCGCATGACGGCGCTCATCCAGCGTTTGCAGGAGCGTGCGGGCGAGAACAACCGTCGCTCCGATACGCCGGTTCGGAAAGGCTATTAGTGGCTCCTCGGCTCGGCGCGCCCGGTGCCGCCGTAGCTCAGTGGCAGAGCGATCGGCTGTTAACCGAAAGGTCAGCGGTTCAAAGGGTCCGGAGCAGCCTCCGGTCCGGGAACTCCGCTCGGCGGCGCCCACCGCTCGACGGGCCCGTAGCTTAGTGGTTAGAGCGACCGGCTCATAACCGGTCGGTCGGCGGTTCGAGTCCGCCCGGGCCCACCACATGCCGCGCTCGTGAACGACCCGGCACGCCGCCGCCCGTCGAATCACGACGGCCCTCACCCTATCATCCTGCCCACAGGGGCGAGACTCCGACGGCTGGAATGAAGACGGATGGGTGTATTTTTAGACTACTAAAAATGTGAGTCACATTTACTTTAGAATACTAAAATTGTAACGGTTTATGTAGGATCCCGCCCTCCCCTTACCCATGTGCGCCAACCACCTCACTGCAACGGGGCCGGAGGAGCTCTTGCTCGGCCGGCACCTCCGCGACCTTCGACCGAACACGGGGCTCGAGCACTACCTCCGGGACGAGTACCCCTCGATGCCTCCCGACTGGGTGCTGCGGATCGGGCTCCTTCGGAAGCGATCTCGCTCGACCAGTCGTGCGCGCCTGCGGTCGGTCTGGAACACCCTGTTCCGGCGCCGGTCGCCGGGCCAAGCAACGGGCGCGTAGTCCCGGCGGTGGGCGACCCACCCACCGTCCGGTATCAACGGCTGGCCACGCTCTTGCGCTGCACTTCGGTGGCGAGAGCGCCGGGAACCCATCCCCGCGCACCGGTCGGGGACCGACGGGCCGGCTCCACGACCAGCGTGGCGCCCCGCACGGTGGCTTGCAGCTCCTGGCCGTCGACCCAGCCGAGCTCCCGCACGCTCTTGGGCGGCACGCTCAGCACCCAGCGGTAGTAGACCGTTCCTTCGTAGACCCGGTTGACTACCTTGTGCAGGCGCATGCTTCTCGAGGCTCGACAGGGAGACGGGCTTATTTAGAGTACTAAGCCAGTTCGAATTATATACCCCGCTCCGTCCTAGCGTCCCCGATGCTCCCGAGCTATCCCGAGGCGAAGATGCGCGCGTTGGCGCGCAACATCCTGGTCAATACCCTGCGCATGAAACGCGGGGAGAATCTCTTCATCGAGACCTGGAGCGCGACGCTTCCCTGGGCCGAGAGCATGGTGCTCGAGGCGCGCATCCTCGGCGCGCGGCCGATGCTCACCCTCGAGGACGAGGAGACCTATTGGAAGAGCGTGAAGGAAGCCCCGTCGGCGCACGTGGCCCAGGTCGGAAGCCACGACTGGGCCGCGCTCAAGGCGTCGCACGCGTACATGTACTTCTACGGACCGCTCGGGGCCGATCGGATGGATTCGCTGCCGAGCGCGGTGAAGAACCGAGCCGACGCGAACGACAACGAATGGTTCCGACTGGTCGAAAAGCTCGGGATCCGCGTCGCGCGGTGGGACCTCGGGCGGACGAGCGAGTCGGTCGCTCGCCGCTACGGGGTGTCGCTCGACAGCTGGCGGGACGAGCTCGTGGAGGCCGGGTCGACCGACCCGAGGCCGCTCCAGAAGGACGGTCAACGCATCGGGGACGCGTTCGCCCGAGGCCGTGAGGTATCCATCACGCACGACAATGGGACCGACCTTACGCTTCGGCTGGCTCGCCGCCCACCGCACGTCGAAGATGGGGTCATCGACCCGACCGATGTCCGCAACGGCAATGTCTTCTCGGTGATCCCGAGCGGCGTCACGGCCACCTCGGTCGATGAGAGCTTCGCCGAGGGGACGCTCGTCTCGAACATGGTCGGTGTCATGTTCCTGCGCGGCGAGGAGACCATGCTCAGCGGCGGCGAACTGTCGTTCCACCGCGGGCGGCTCGAGAAGTACTCCTTCGACCGGGGCAACGAGGCGTTCCGGGCCGCCTACGCGAAGCTCGGTCCGGGCAAGGACCGCCCGGCGCTCGTCTCCGTGGGCCTGAACCCGGCCATCCACTCCATTCCGCTGCTCTTCGACCAGGAGCGGGGCATCCTCTCGCTCGCTATCGGCCGCAACTCCCACATCGGCGGCCGAACGCGGACGCCTCACTTCATCACCTACCAATCGATCCGGGGCGGGTCGCTCGCGATCGATGGCCGCACCTACGTCGACCGGGGCGAGCTGGTCTAGTCGATAGCCCGCGGTCCCGCCCCCGCGCCGACGGCCCAGGGCATCCCGTCCGACGGAGGGCGTATAAGGGGGGAGTTCGCCTCGAATCGCTCCGGTACCGGAGTTCGCGAGCCCCCGAATGGACCCGATCTCACTCGTCAACAACCTCTGGTTGCTCGTCGCCGCGCTCCTCGTCTTCACGATGACGATCGCCGTCGGCTTCCTCGAGGTCGGCGAACTCGGCGAGGAGCTCTGGCCGAGCCTCGTGAAGACCATGATCATCAGCGGCTCGGGACTGCTCGTCATGGCGCTGGTCGGGTTCAACACCGCCTTTGCCCCGACGGTGCTCCACGGCTTCATCGGCAACCCGGCCTACACGGGGGCCTTCCTGGGCGGCTTCCAGCCCGCTACGACGCTCGGCGTCTGGTGGTCGCAGGGACCGGCCCACGCCAACACCGGCCTCGACCTGGGCACCTACTTCCTGTTCGAGGTCGCGTTCGCGACCGTCACCCTCGCGCTCGTCGGGGTGGTGATGCTCCGCAAGGTGAAGCTCGAGGCGTTCGCGCTCTACACCATCCCGTACTTCGTGCTCATCTGGAATCTTCCGGCCGCCTGGATCTGGAATCCGAGCGGCTGGCTCGCCGCGATGGGCATGGTCGACTTCGCCGGCGGGCTCGTGGTCCACGGCGCCGCCGGGGCCGCCGGCCTGGCCTTCCTGGTGGTGATCTGGTGGGAGGAGAAGGCGCGGGGGCTCCACTCGAGCCCACAGGCCCCGCTCAAGATCGTGCCCACCTGGCTAACCTTGGCGGCCCTCCTGCTGTGGGTCGGTTGGTTCGGTTTCAACCCCGGCAGCGTGCTCGCGCTCAACGCCGAGGTCCCCGTCGTCGTCCTCACGACCTTCCTCGCGGCGGCGACCTCGCTCCTATCGACGATGGGCTTCCAGTACCTCCTCACCCGCCGAGACCCCGGACCGATCTACGCGGTGAACGGGATCCTCATGGGCCTGATCGTGATCACTCCGCTCGCCGGCTTCGTGAGCCCGGCCAGCGCCGTCGTGCTCGGTCTCCTCTGCGGTCCGCTCTTCCTCGCCGGCGAGCGGTACGTGGGCCGGCTCAAGTGGCTCTCCGATCCCGTGGGTCTCCTGCCCGGCCACCTGCTCGGCGGGCTGTTCGGCGTGGTCATGATCGCGTTCTTCACTCAGACCCAGTTCGCGCTGCTGGCGGGGGCGCCAACGAGCCTGCCCAACGGGCTCCTGTTCGGCGGCGGCATGGCCGCCGTCCACCAGCTGGGCCTCGAGCTGCTCGGCATCGTCGCCGTCATGGCGACCGTCTTCGCACTTTCCTTCGCGGCGGTCTGGCTGATCGCGAAGGCCCTCGGTGGGCTGACCCGGCCCGAGCAGTACCGGACGCCGGCCTCCTGAGCTGGTCTAACCTACTAAGACCGTAGTAGCTTCTGCACTGACCGGCGGAGCCACGCCCCCGCGGCGGCCCCCACGGCCGGGAAGATCGCGAGCCCCCAGAGCACCCAGACCCAGTAGTTGATGTGGGTGAGGACGTCGAGCGGCGACTCCGCCCCGCAGGTAGGGCTCCGGTGGAGCACGGCGCCGCAGAGCACCGCCTGCGGGGCGCTGAGGAAGAACGGCAGGATCCAGAGCGCGCTGACCAGGAGCGTGACAGCGAACTGGCCGAAGTTCCGACGCCATAGGTGGTAGGCGGCCACGATCAGGTTCGCGAACTGCTTCGTGCCGAGCGAGAGCCACTCCGGCACCCGACGGAGCGGACCGGTGAGCCCCACGAAGGCGAGCGTCAGGAGCAGCAGGCCCGGCCAGTCGTTGTAGCCGTTGGCGGCGAGGAGCGCCGGGTACGGCGCCCCCAGGGCGAGGAGCGCCCAAGGGCGCGCCCGGACCAGGCAGAGGATCCCGACCCAGCAGAGCGTGGTCGTGAGCGTGTACGGGACCAGGGGGATCGCGAGGAAGGGGAGCAGCGGCAGGTAGACGAAGTACGAACGCGAGGTGTACGATGCGCACGCCACGAGCGCGCTCTGGGTCGGTCCCGAGCACTGCGTGTAGGTGAACACGAGCTGGGTGGAGTACGGGTTCTGACCCGACAGGATCTGGGCCGCGTACCGCGTGGTCGTGAACGGCTCATCGGTGGAACCGCCGAACACGCCGGCGACCAGGACCAGCGCGACGAGCGCGGCGGAGGCGAGCAACAGGACTCGGAGAGTACGAGATTCGAGCCCGCCGTACCGACGCGCTGCGTACGGGTAGGCGATCGCGCCCACCGCGACGAGTAGGGAGACCTCGGGCAGGTAGGCGTCGTGCGTTAGCCAGTCGAGCGTCGGCGAAACTACGACGGGGAGGATGCCGATGCCCAGGAATACGAGTACGAGGCGGAAGTGTCGGGGCCGGACCGTCTCGGGCTGCTCCGTGGCCCCTTCGAGTGAAGCCCGCGGATAACTCCCCCGCCCGTCGGTCGGCGACGCGACGCGCCGATCAGCGACTCGAGTCGATTCTGTGGGGGCAACGGTATAGCCTCGGCCTGTTCGACGCACGACGACCATGGGCGTGACGCTCGCAGTGCCCCGGGAGCAGCTCCCGGGAGAGCGCCGCGTCGCCACGGTGCCCGAGGTCGTCGCCCGCTGGACCAAGCAGGGGGTCCGGGTCCGCGTCGAGTCCGGCGCCGGCTCCGGGGCTTTCGTCACCGATCCGGGGTTCACCCAGGCGGGCGCGGAGCTGTCGGCGGGTGGGTCCGCTCTCTACGCCGGCGCCCAGATCGTGCTGCGCGTGAATGCCCCCTCGCCCGAGGAGGTTCGCGAGTACGATGCCGGCACCATCGTGGTCGGCTTCCTCGGTCCCGGCCGGAACCTCCCGACGGTCCGGGCGATGGTCGAACGCAAGGTGACCGCCTACGCTCTCGAGCTCGTCCCCCGGATCAGCCGCGCCCAGAGTATGGACGCCCTCTCCTCCCAAGCGACGGTCGGCGGGTACGTCGCCGCGCTGCTCGGCGCGAGCGAGTCCCCCAAGTTCCTGCCCATGCTCACCACGGCCGCCGGTACGATCCGGCCCGCCCGCGTGCTGATCCTCGGAGCCGGAGTCGCCGGGCTTATGGCGATCGCGACCGCGCGGCGCCTGGGCGCCACGGTCGAGGCGTACGACGTCCGGCGCGCGGCGGGGGAGCAGGTGCGCAGCCTCGGGGCCAAGTTCCTCGAACTGGCGATCAACGCCGAGGGGGTCGGGGGGTACGCCCGCGAGCTCACGCCCGAGGAGAAGCAGCAGGAGAGCGCGATGGTCTCCAAGGCCGTGGCCGAGGCCGACGTGGTGATCACGACCGCCAACGTGCCCGGCCGCCGGGCGCCGCGCCTCGTGTCCCAGGAGACGGTCGCCGCCATGCGGCCCGGCTCGGTCGTCGTCGACCTCGCCGCCGAGAGCGGCGGCAACTGCGAGCTCACGCGGCCCGGGGAGACGGTCGTGGAGAACGGCGTGAAGGTGCTCGGGCCGCTCAATCTCCCGAGTCGAGTGCCCCTCAACGCGAGCCAGATGTACGCCCGCAACCTCCAGTCGTTCCTCGAACTGTTGCTCGCCAAGGACGGCTCGCTTGTCGCCGACCGGTCCGATGAGATCCTCGTGGCGAGCTGTCTCGTCGACGGAGGGGAAGTGCGCCACGCCGCGACGCGCGAGGCGCTGGAGAAGGCCGGATGATCAGCGGCCTGTGGACGGCGGTGTTCATCGCGATGCTCGCGGCCTTCACCGGCTACGAGGTGATCACGCGGGTCCCGGTCATCCTGCACACGCCGCTCATGAGCGGCTCGAACTTCGTGCACGGCGTCGTGCTCGTGGGCGCCATGGTCGCGCTCGGCCTCGCGGACACCTGGCCGGAACGGATCATCGGCTTCGTCGCCGTCGTGCTCGGCGCGGCGAACGTGACGGGCGGCTACGTCGTCACCGAGCGGATCCTGGAGATGTTCGACCGCTCCGGCAAGAAGCCGAAGGCAGGCTAGATGGTCGACGTCACCGACGCCATCGAGGCGGTCTACGTCGTCGCGGCCGCCTTCTTCATCCTCGGCCTGCACCGGATGAGCCACCCGACGACTGCCCGCAGCGGGATCGTCTGGGCCGGCTGCGCGATGTTCGGCGCGGTGGCGATTACCTTCCTTACGCCGGATCTCCTCTCCAACGGCTACACCAATCTCGGCCTCATGGGCCTCGGGATTGCGATCGGCGGCGGGCTCGGCTACCTTGCCGCCATCCGGGTCGCGATGACCGACATGCCCCAGATGGT
>DASYZY010000146.1:0-6965 GCA_035945735.1 Thermoplasmata archaeon | reverse complement strand
CTCACGGGCGAGGAACAGGCAGGCGAGGAACTCGGAGACGAGCCGGTCCCGGCCGGTGCCCGGGCGCCAGAGGCTCAGGAAGGGGAACGGCTCGTCGATCGCGTGGCGCAGGCAGCGCTCCCAGGAGTCGACGAGGTCCTGCTCGGGGATGTCGCCGTGGACGAGGACCTGGGGGGGAGCGCGCTGCTCTTCGCGGAGCCGCTCGCGCAGCCCCTCGATGCGGAGCGCCCGGCGGGCCTCCTCCTCGGCCTGCCCGAAGGCCTGGACGAGCTCGAGCAGGCTCACCGGGCGACTCTCGGCGTGCCGGATCATCTGCTCGAGCGGGGGCGCGTCGGGCGAGCCCAGCACCGCGCTCGTCACGTCGACGGCCTCGGGGGTCGTGAGGTCCGCCAGGTAGCCGTCGTCGAGGGGCAGCGCCTCCTCGGGGGGCGTGGGCTCGGCCGGTGGAAGGAGCCGCTCGCGCTGCTTCAGCAGCTCGATCGACTGGAGGCAGAGGATGCTCCAGGCCATGTACAGCAGTCGTCCGGAGACGGCGAAGTTCACCTCCGCCTCGGAGCGCAGGCGCGTGAGGTACTGCTCGGTGAAGCGGGCCAGGTCGATCTCCCAGGGGTCGAACTCCTCCTGCATGACGAGCTCGAAGAGCAGGGCCGTGGCCTTCTGGAACGGGTCGGTGATGACGACGTGGACGCCCTCCTTCACCTCCCGAACGAGGGTGAGGTATCGCTCGAGCAGTCGACTTCGGTCGGAGTCGGGGGGAGCGTCGTCGATGAGCGAGCGGTGGAAGACCAGGTAGTCGAGCACCCGTTGGGCCGCCTCGACCGGCACCGGGCCGCCGTTGGAGCCCTCGAGCTCGGCGGGCATCGTCTCGGGGATCATGCCGCGGCTCCGGGCGCGAGCAGGGTCGGGGGCTCGTGGGCCGAGCGCTCGTCGACGTCGACGATCTCGTCGAGCCGGATGCCAACGACCCGCGAGCGGCCGTCGCCGTGCATGGTGACGCCGAAGAGCGTCTTCGCGAACTTGAGGGTCACCTTGCGGAGCGAGATCACGATGAACTGGGCTCGCTCCGAGTTGTGGCGGAGCATCCGGCCGACGTTCTCGGCGTTGACGCCGTCGAGCGACATGTCCACCTCATCGAAGACGTACAGCGGGCTCGGATCGTACCGCTGAAGGGCGAAGACGAAGGCGAGGCTGGCCAGCGACTTCTCGCCGCCCGAGAGCTGCTCGAGCCGCGTGACGGTCTTGCCGACCGGGCTCGCCTCGATGAGGAGGCCGCCGGCGAGCGGATCGGAGGGGTTCTCCAGCGCGATCCGTCCGGTGCCTCCGCCGGAGAGCTCGGAGTAGATCGTGCGGTAGTGGGCGTCGACGCCGGTGACCACCTTGGTGAGCTTCTCGCGCTTGCGCTGTTCGAGCTCGCCGACGAGGTTGTGGAGGTCCTGCTTCTCGCTCGTGATCCGGTTGACCTCGCCCTCGAACTGGTCGAGGCGGGACTTCTCGGCGTCGTACTCCTCGAGCGCCCGGAGATTGACCGAACCCATCGAGTCGAGCTGCGAGGCGAGCACCTGGATCTTGCGGCGGAGCTCCTCCGGCGGCGGGCTCGGCCCCGAGCCCTCCTCGACCTCGCCCAGCTCCTTGGCCGCGGCCTCGAGCTCCGCGAGGTGCTTCTCGGCGGTGGCCAGCCGGACCTCCTCGTTCTGCTCCATCAGGCGGCGCGTGCGCAGCGTCTCCTGGGCGCGGGCGAGCTTGTCGACCAGTGCGAGCCGCTCGGCCTCGAGCTTGCGCTTGTGCTCGGTGAGCCCGCTCGCGGCCTTGAGGCGTTCCTCCTCGACGAGCTTCAGCTTGTCCAGCTCCGTTCGGCTCGAGGCCTGCTTGGCCTGGAGAGCTTTGAGCTCGGCCTCGCGGCGGGTGCGATCGCTCCGGGCGGTGGTGAGCTGCTCGTCGAGCTCCTCGAGCGAGCGTCGGGCGTTGGCGAGGTTGGCCCGGGCGCTCTCGCGCGCGGTGGATAGCGTGAGCTGCTCCTGCGTCGCGGAGGCCTGCGACTCCTGGAGCGTCCGGATGCGGCCCGAGACCGCGCCCGGCAGCCGGTTCATGTACTGCTCGTTCAGGGTGGCCAGCTCCTGCTCGAGGGCGCGCTTCGCGCTCTCGAGCTCGGTGAGCGCTCCGCCGGCTCGAACGAGCTCGGCGTCCGCGCTCTCTCGGGCCCGGACCGCTTCGGCGGCGCGCCGCCGCGCGTGGGCGACCTTCTCCCGGGCCGGCGGTAGCTGGGCCTCGAGCATCTGCAGGGCCGAGCCCTGGGCCTGCGCCACGCCGGAGCGCTTGGCCAGCTCCTCGCTCAGGGCGCGCACGGCGTCCTGCAGCTCGCCCAGGCTCTTGCGGGCGGAGACCTCCTCGCCGCTCTTGGCGGCCAGCTCCTCGCCGAGACGTTTGAGCTCGAGGGCGTTGTCCTGGCCGCGGCCGCGATCGCCGGTCTCGAGGTAGCCGCCGGTGATGGCGCCGGTGGCCTCGATAAGGTCCCCGGCCAGGGTGACGAGCCGGACGCCGCCCATCTGCTCGCGGGCGGCGCTGAGCTCCTTCATGACCACCGTCTCGCCGAAGACGTACCAGAACGCCGGTCGGAGCTCCTCGTCGAAGTGGACGAGGTCGAGCGCGAAGCCGACCGCGCCGGCGGACTGGGCCGCCAACAGCGCCTTCCCCTTGGGACGGCCCGGGAGCATCTTGTCGAGCGGCAGGAAGGTGGCGCGGCCCCGCTTCTCGTTCCTAAGGAGCTTGATGCACTCCTCGGCGACCTGCGCGCTCTCGACGACGAGCGCCTGGAAGCGGTTGCCGGCGGCGACGGTGAGCGCGGTGCGGTGGGGCGGATCGAACCGGGCGAGCTCGTCGACGGTGCCCCGGATGCCCGGGAGCTTGCCCAGGTTTCGGAGCGAGAGCAGGTAGTCGACCGCGGCGAGCGAGGCCGACCGGCCCCCGGCGTCGGCGCGGACCTTGAGCCGCGCGTCGAGCGCGGTGTAGCGACGGTTGAGCTCCAGGAGCTCCGTCGACAGCCGCTGGCACGTGTCCTGGAGCGACTTCTCTTGGTTGCGCCGGCTGAACAGCTCCTGTTGGAGCTCCGTGGACGGACGCTCTCCGCCCCGACCGCCCGGTCCGCCGCGGGCTTCCCGGATGCGGAGCTCGAGGTCCTTGAGCTCGAGCTCGCGGTTCCGTTCCTCCTCCTCGGCCAGTGCCGTCTCCTTCTCGGCCGAGCCGACCGCCGCCTTGGCCGCCTCGACCGACTGGACCGCGGACTCCCAGTGCTTGACCTTGGACTGCTGCAGCCGCTCCTTCTCCAGGATCCCGCGGCGCAGGTCGACGAGCTTTCCCTGGGAGTGCTCGGCGTCGCCGGTGGCGGAGCGGAGGGCGCGTTCGCCCTCCTTCACGCGCTCTTCGACCCCGGTGAGCTTCTCGGAAAGGCCGGCCTCCTCCTGGGCGAGGCGCGCGACCTCCTTGTCCGACTCGCCCCGGTCGTGCTCGAGCTGGGTGAAGCGGCCGGCGAGCTCCTCGAGCGATTCCTGCGCGGTCCGGAGCTGCTCGTCGAGCCGGGCGAAGGCGAGCCGCGCGGCGTCGACCTCGTTCTTGAATTGTAGGCCGTCGGGTCCGGCGCGGGCCGCGATCTCCTGCTCGGCCTGGTCGATGGCGGCGGAGAGCGTCTCGCGCTGGCTTTCGAGCCCGCCCGTGCTCGCGCCAAGCTCCTCGAGCTCCTCGTGGAGCCGGTCCCGGGCGGCCTCGCAGCTGTTGACCTCCTGGCGGGCGCGCAGGAGCTCGGCGCGGGCGAGCTGGCCCTCGGCCTGTCGCTTCTCCTCCTGGAGCTCCTTGTACTGGACGGCCTGCACCCGTTGCGACTCGAGCGCCCCGATGCGGGTCCGGATCTCGCCCAACAGGGCGTGCACCTGGCCGAGGTTGGTCTCGAGCTCTCCCTGCTTGCTCTGGGCCCGCTCGAGCTCCTCGTCGTACTGGCTAATGCCGGCCAGCCGCTCGACCAGCCCGCGGCGCGGGACCGGCCCCATCGAGACGATCCGGTTCACGTCCCCCTGCTGGACGAGGTTGTACCCATCACCCGACAGGCGGGCGTGGGACAGGAGGGCGTCGATCTCGCCCTGGGTGGAGCGGCGCCCGTTCAGGTAGAAGTAGGAGTAGTAGCCGTCGGCGACCCCCGGGGCGAGCTTCACGTACCGGGTGAGCTCCACCTCGTCGTGCTCGACCGGCAGGAGCCGGTCGCGGTTGTCGAACAGGAGCGAGACCTCGCACTCGGAGGCGGGCTTCTTCTCGGCGCCGCCGTTGAAGAACAGGTGGGTCAGCCGCTCGGCCCGGAGCGCCTTGGAGCTCGTGGGTCCGAGCACGAACAGGATGGCGTCGGAGATGTTCGACTTCCCCATCCCGTTCGGTCCGGCGACGCCGGTGAACCCCGGTTCGAAGGGGATCTCGGTCGCCCCGGCGAAGGATTTGAAGTTCCGGACCTTGAGCCGCTTGAGATGCATCGCCCGCTCCTCCTGCCGCTCAGCTGCTGGCCCGACACCCTATTTGTCGGACAGTTGTCAGCAGGAAATGCCCACTCTGTCTGCCCTATTTAAGAGAGTCCGTCGGCTGGAAAAGCCCTCGGGCGACGGACCATTTCATAGAGCTTCTCGGAGGGGGTGTGCTCGAGCGGGAGCACGCGGCCCGTCGGCCGGAACCCCCGGCTCACGTAGAGTCGGCGAGCGGAACGCTGCCGAGCGCCCACGTCGAGCCAAAGGGAGGAACCGGGGTGGGTGCCATCCAGCCACCGGACGAGGGCGTCGACCAGCTGTCCACCCAACCGCCGCCCCCGCCAGGCCGGGTCGATCCACATCGAGACCACGTTCCAGCGGTGCTCAAACCAGACGATACCGCCGAGCCCGACGAGGCCGCTCGGCGCCTCGGCAAAGTAGAGCGCCGACTGGTCCGAGTTCGCCCCGCGAGAGGCCCGCTGAATCCACGTGGTCTCCGGATAGGCACGCTCCAGTGCGAGCGTAGAACCGAACGCCATCGGGCTCTCGGCCAGTGCACGAAGTCGAATCTCCCGGTAGTCGGCCCACTGCTCCGCCCTTGCGCGCCGAATCCTCACCGTTCCCGGCGGCGCCGGCCTCATGTTGCGATCCGCTCTCACGCTTGGCCACCGGAGCCCGCGTGGGCGGATGACGGCGCTCGCCCGATGGGCGCCCGCATAGGTATCGCCGCGCACGGTGTCCGGGTCCAGGAGGAGCGTTCTGTGTCGGAGCAGCCCACGGGCCAGCCGTTATGAGGGAGGGGGCACCCAATACCGAGGGACGATGGAACCCGCGCCTAGCCCGCTACGAATGTTCATCGACTTCGACGGCACCCTCGTCGAGCCGAACGTGGCGATCCTGCTCGTGGAGCAGTTCGCGACCGACGGCGCGCGGGTGGCTCGCGAGGTGGACGAACAGCTCCACTCGGGTCAGATCACCCTCCGCGAAGCCTGGCGGCGCCAGGTGGCGCTCCTGCCGGCCGACCGGCTTGATGAGATGGCCGCCTGGGCGGTCGCGCACGCGCCGCTCCGGGAGGGGGCAACGGAACTGCTCTCGCTCCTCGCCAAGCACCGGGTTCCGACAGCGATCCTCTCGGGCGGGCTAGATTTCTACATCCACCCCGTGCTCCGACACGCTGGGCTGGCGCTACCCGTCTACTCGGACGTCCTGAAGCTCGAGGCCGGCGCGCGCACCGCCGTGCTGGAGCATCCGTACGGCCACCCGAGCTGCCGGCTCTGCGGTATCTGCAAGGCCCAGACGATCCGGGGCTCCGCGAACGAGCGGACCTACGTCGCCTTCGCAGGCGACGGCAGCACCGATCGGTACGCCGCGGAGGTCGCCGACCTTCTCTTCGCTCGCCGCCGGCTTCGGGGGTATTGTGATCGCTCGGGCATTCCCTACTACCCGTTCGACGACTTCCGTCCCGTCACGGCCCGGCTCGCGGGCTGGCTCGAGGGCACCGAGCCGTGGCCGGTGCGCCGAGGGGTCGGGCTTGCGGCCTCGGACTGCCCGATCTCGCGCGAGCTCGCCGAGGTCGTGGGGCGGCCGAGCGCCGGAGTGACGGCCTAGGCCGCCACGAATCGGTCGAGGAAGCCCCACCAGGCGTCGAGCGTCCGCTGGGCCGCTCGGTAGGCCCCCGATGCGTCACCGGGCGACTCGCGGAGCTGTCGCGCCATCAGCCGGCGCTCGGCCCGTGCGTGCTCCACATCGGCCGTCGTGTGGACCCGGAAGAACTCGTGCGCCGCATCGTCCCGGATCCCGTAGTGCACCCGGAGCCCCCGGGACTTCTCGGCGGCCACCGCCGGGAACTGGGCCTCGTAGGCGTACAGCGCGGCGAGCCGCGCCGCGGCCGAGCCCCGGGAGGTCAGCGCGTCATAGGTGCGGCACAGCCCGGAGGCCGGAGCCGCCAGGCGGGGAGCGCCCCCGACCGGGAGACGCTGGCCGAGGGCGGAGGCGAAGCTGCGCCAGAGCGCCGGGTGTGTGGGATCGCGACCTTCCTCGTCGAGAAGATTGTCGAGCAGTACGCGGCGGTCGTTGGGGTCGGTGAGGCTCGCGTAGGCTCCGGCGACGTACCGAGGGAAGTTGCGCTCGAACTCGTAGTACGCTCCCGCATAGGAGCGAAGCGTAGGCAAGGTCACGCTCCCGTCCGACCAGGCACGGTAGAACGGGTGCTTGAGGAGGTGTCGGCGCGTGATCAGCCGGTCCAGGTCCGTCACGTTAGGCATCGGCCCGAGGAATTGGGACCGGTCGATAAGCGTTGTTCCGTCGCACCGGCCCGGCGCGTCAGAACGCTGCGTCTCACGTCACCGGCGGGCAGGTCTCGCAGCAGCGCGATGCCGTAGAACAGCATGCGCAGCAGCGGCAGCAGGAGTGGCAGTCGCAGCAGGCGCAGCCGAGGTTGGGGCCAAAGTGGCCCACGGACTCTGAATC
>DASYZY010000145.1:0-15938 GCA_035945735.1 Thermoplasmata archaeon | reverse complement strand
ACGCGGCTCGTGGGGATCCTGCTCGCGAGCGTGATCCTCGCCCTCGTCATTGACCAGGTGAGCTGGGGGCTCTTCCACAACGGCGCGGTTTACGGCCTCATCGCCGGGGCCGTCATCCTCGTCTTCGGCCAGGTGTTCAATCTCGTCCTCGCGGTGTTCGAACCGGGCATCCAGGGCGCCCGTCTGATCTTCGTCGAGCAGTTCTCGAAGTTCTACGAGGGCAACGGCCGGGCCTACGCACCCTTCTCCAGCACACGGTTGTTCACGAAGGGACCGTCGACCGCCCCGGCACCCGGTGCCCCCACCGGCGGGTAGGGTCGCCCTAGAGCCGCGGCACTACGAGCGAGCGGCTGAGCTCGTCGTTGGGCACGCCGTAGAGCTTGCCGTAGGCGATGCGCCGGATGTCGGCGCGCTCGAGCTCGGACAGCATGAGGAACGCGAACAGGATGTTGATCGACAGCGGGAAGGCCCGCTGCCGCCGGAGCTCGGCGATCGCCCGGTCGCGGGTCAAGGCGACCTCGAAGGCCACCAGGCTGTGATCGCCCGGGTACCGCTCGATCCCCTCGGCCAGCGAGGGGTACGTGGGCAGCAGCTGCTGCGCCAGCTCGACCACGCCCCGGGCGTTGTACAGGTCGGCGACGCGCGTACGCGCGAGGTTCCCCCACTCGAGGTAGCGGGCGAGGACCTCCTCCACCGGGAGGTTGGCGTGCTTGCCCTTGAGCATCAGGAGGATGTTGCGGACGTCCACCTCGCCCCGCAGGAAC
The DNA here is from genome assembly GCA_035945735.1 of Thermoplasmata archaeon. Classification (GTDB taxonomy): domain Archaea; phylum Thermoplasmatota; class Thermoplasmata; order Lutacidiplasmatales; family UBA184; genus JAKIVR01. The sequence goes on along the minus strand of DASYZY010000145.1, from coordinate 15,174 downwards.
TCGCGGATGATCCACTCGTCCCCCTGGAAGAACTTCCCCTGCTCGAAGAGCCGTCGGTAGTACTCGCGGTCGAGCGCCTGCAAGAACGGGAAGATGTTCCGGGTCCGGCCGTACTCTTCGAGCAGCGGGAGCAGCGGACCTCCGTAGCCGAACCGGACGAGCTGCGAGGCGACCGCCTCCAGCGAGGGCTGCTGCAGCAGAAGCCGGAAGTCGTCGAGGCCCATGGGGCCGGCGAACAAGCCGGCGGGCACGTCCCGGCTCGAGACCAGGAACGCCTCGGTCTCCGACAGCGGCCGCCCCTGGGCCTTGGCCGCGAGGACGAGTCCGATGTTCTCGATGTCCCAGCGCCGCAGGTACGCCTCGACGAGGGGCTTGCCCGCGTACGGCGCGGCTTCGTAGACGAGACGGTTCCGGTGGACGAACAGCCGGTTGATCGCCACCTCGATCAGGGGGGCGCCCTGGTAGGTCGCGCCGGCCGAGACGAGCTCCGGGCCGTAGGCCGTGGGCTCGAGCAGCTTGAGCATCTCTTGGGTGTCGCGCGCTTGGACGAGCGGCGGGTAGGCCTCCTTGGGAAGCAGGGTCGGGGCGAGCGCCTTGAAGCGCCCCAGGGCGCTCGCATAGGGGGAGCCGGCCATCCGGACCCCTTAGCTCGCGAGCAGCTCGCGGAGCTCCGATTCGCGCAGGCGCAGCAGTTCGTCGAAGCTCAGTGTGAGGCGACGGCTGCCGTCGGCGCTCGACGCGACGAGGCCGCCCAGGATGGGCTCGGGGGCCGCGTCGAAGCCCTTGCCGGCGATCGCCTTCAGCAGGCTCGCGTCCTCGGATCGACCCGAGACCTTGAGGTCCTTGCCGAGACGGTCCATCGCGTAGCGGTACATCCGCTTGAGCGCCTCGGAATACTCGCTCGATCGGGTGTACTCGCCGAGCACGCGGCGAGCCCCCTCTAGCGAGCTGGAGAGGGCGCGCTCGCGCGCCTCGTACTCGAGCTTCCGGGCCTGCATCTTGGCGCCGGCCAGCTGGCGCTGGCGGAGACGGGTAGCCTCCTCCTCGCCGGAGCGAGTGGCGGACTCGGTGAGCTCCTTGATGCGGCGGTCCCGATCCCGTTCGAGTCCGGCCCGGGTCTCGGCCAGGCGCCGTTCGGCCTCGGCGAGCTCCGCCGAGCCCTTGGATTCGATCTCGGCGAGCAGCCGTTCGAGGGTCATGCCCCGGCTCTAGAGGATGCCGAGCAGGAGGATGATCCCCAGCACGAATCCGATGATCCAGAGCGTCTCGGGAATCACGAAGAAGAAGAGCACGCGGCCGAACAGCTCCGGCTTCTCGGCGTAGATGCCCATACCCGCCGCGCCGATGCCCGACTGCGCCATGCCGGTGCCGATGAGTCCTCCGGCGATGGCGATGCCCGCGGCGATGGCCAGTTGGGGGTCGGTCATGGCTGTGGTACCCGCGCGGCGATTCGGGTGGTGTATATAACGCGAGACCCAATCCACCGTCGATAAACCGCGCGTGCGACGGCACACCGCGGCACGGAGCCTGTAGCGGCAGCCGCCCCGTCCCTGAACTGTTCTATAGCCCCGCCGGTGTGCGACTTCCATGTCGACCCACTGGGAACAGCTGGCCTCCGAACTCACCCGCCAGCTCGAGCTCGACCTTCCCCCCGTGCAGGTCTCCTATCTCGACCATCCGCCGCAGGACGTCCCGCAGCACCCGGGCGGCTCCCCCTCGGTCTGCACCTTCTTCGCCGAGGGGAAGACGCACGCCTTCTACGCGGGCACGCGGGCCCACGAAGATTGTGAGGTCGGGGCCTTCGTGATGGGAATCCCCCCCGAGGGCGATCTCGGACGGCGCCTCATGTCCACGATCGGGATGATGCAGAAGGAGGGCTACCTCGCGCCAGGCGAGGAGGCCAAGGTTCCCCACAACGCGAAGGCGCCGGCGTACGTCGCCTACGGACCGCTAGGAAAGCTCCCGATGGACCCGACCAACGTCCTCCTCTTCGCCACGCCCAAGAGCGCGATGTACGCGATGGAGGCCGCCCACTTCCGGGCCCCGCTCAACGGTCGTCCGATGTGCGCCATCGTGCCCATCCTGAACGCCGGAGCGCCGGTCGCGATCTCCACCGGCTGCATCGGCTCGCGGATCTACACCAGCATGGGCGACGACCGGATGCTGATCGGCATCCGCGGCGACCACCTCGAGAAGTTCGTGGGCGAGCTCAAGCGCATCCGCTCGGCCAATGCGCCGGTCGCGATCGAGGACGCGCGGCGCAAGAAGGCCGCTGCGCACCCGTTCGGCGCCTAGCTCGCCCGGACCTAGGGCGCCGACTTCTCGGCCGCCACTGACCCGCCGGGAGGTATTTCTCGGCGCGCCCCTTGACTGGCGGCGTGGCGCGGGCCCGGACGACGGGGCCGCGGGGCCGAGCCCCGCTGGAGTCGGGTCTCCGCGCCTTGGGCGTCCTGGTGCCCCTGCTTCTCCTGGGCTTGCCGGTCGGTGGCCTTGGATCGACCCATGCTCCAGCGGTAGCTCCCAACCACGTCTCTGTGTCCTCGGGGGCCGCGGTGCACGGCGCGAGCCCACCGGCCGTCTCTCGAGCGCCCGCCCCGGGCCGGGCGCCTGGCGCTGTTTCCGACCGGCTCGGGCCGATCGGCCCCCACCCGCGGCTGTCCTACGGTCAACCTTCGGTGGTCATCGAGCCAAACGGTCGGCTGAGCAACCTCTCGGCGCCGATCACGGTGAACGGCAGCACGTACACGCTCACCGGGAATCTGAGCGGGGGCCTTGCCGATGAGCGGAACGGTTCGAGCTTGGACGGTGCCGGTCACTGGATCCATGGGAACCAATCCAACGGAACTTTCGCCCTCCTGTTGGACGGGCTGTCTCGGGCCGCGGTGGCCAGCGTCGTGCTGAACGGCTCCCCGATGCTGATTACTGGCTCAGCGAACGTCACCATCCGGTCGATCACCGACCTCCCCGGCCGGGATGTGACCACGCCCGTGTGGGTTCAGCTCTCGAGCGATGTCCTCATCGAAAACAGTGCGCTGCTAGGCGAACCCCCCAATCCGCTGGGCGGTACCCTTCACGCGGGCGGTCCCGGCATACCCGGACCCGCGGCGACGCTCGGGAACCCTGCCCTCTCGATAGCGATGAGCTCGAACATCGAGGTTTCCAACAGCTCGCTGAGCGGAGGGCAGGTCGGGATCTGGGCGGACGCCGTCCCGGGGCTAGCGCTCCGGAACGACACCATTTCGGCGACCACGAGCGGCTACACCTACGCCCCCAACCCCTGCCCGGGGTCGGTGTTCCCGCCGGTGCTGACCGCCGCCCTCATCAACGGGAGCGTCGGGCTCCTCGTCCAGGGCGTGAGCTTCAGCGCGCCCTACCAGAACGCCAGCCTCTGCTACGGCGTCCCCGCGGCGGTGATCGTGCAGGACTCGGTCAACGTGAGCCTCTCCCAGGACGCCCTCACCCACTCCGACTCCATCGGGCTCTTCCTTTCCGGCTGCGCCAACAGCTCGATTTCGGGATTCGCCGCAGATCACCTTCTCGCCGGCGTGGTCGTGCAGGTCTACCAGAGCTCGGTGTTCTCGCTGCTATCGGACTCGGCCTCCTTCGGCGGCGCGGGTGCGGTCGCCTTCGAGGTGAGCTCGAGCAGCGACGGCCAGATCCAGACCAGCCAGGCGAACGCGACCGGCATCGGGGCCTTCCTCGTCGATGCCTACCAGGTGGTCGTCGCCAACGACAGCTTCGCTCAAGACCGGAACTCGTCCGTCGCGCTCACCGAGGACGATCTCTGTTCGGTCGTCAATAACGACCTCTCGGGCAACGCCTCGGCGAACGCGACCGGGCTCACCATCGTGAACTCGACGCGCCTCACGATCAGCAACAACTCGATCGGGGGATGGGGGAGCCCGAGCCTCGCCGCGGTCTCGGCCGTCGACCTGCGCGGCTCGACGCTCTCCGGCAATATCGCCTCGGGGGCTCCCGTGGGGATCCACCTAACGGGAAGCTACGACGACACGCTGAGCGGGAACCTAGTCCAGTTGAGCGGCAGCGCGGTGGGCGACGCGGCGATCGAGCTCAACGACTCGGGTCGGCTGCTCATCGAGTACAACCGCCTCCTGCTCGGCCGGGTGGGCATCCTCGGCTTCGGGGGCGGGGACGACGCGATCGTCGGCAACAACCTCTCCTTCGACACTCAGGCCGGGCTCCTCTGGCACGAGTTCGAGAACCTGACCATCGCCTCGAACGTCGTGGTCGATGACGGCGACGGCATCGACCTGGTCGACGGGGCCGGCTACACGCTCATCGACGACACCTCCTCGAACTTCGAGTTCCCGTGCTCGACCTGCGTGGGCGTCTTCCTGGAACAGGTCTCCGGTGGGTGGATCTCCGCGAGCAATTTCTCGACGATGAACATCGGCGTGTATGCGGTCTACGCGCTCAACCTGACCGTCCGCTCGAGCGATTTCTACAACGCCGGTTACGGGGTGCTCGCCGGCTACTCGACCGGCCTGACCGTTCGCGACAACCGGGGCGGCAACGACCTCGGCGGGGTCGAGGCCGATTGGAGCCGCAACCTCCTGATCGAGAACAACAGCTTCGGCCACGACATCGCCGTCGGCATCGAGCTCATGATGAGCTCGAACGCGACGGTGAGCGGCAACACCGCGCTCGATTCGCTCGGTGACGGGCTCGCGCTCTGGGACGTCACCGACTTCGTCGAGGCGGAGAACACTCTGAACGGTGACCTGCTGGGACTGCGCATCGAGAACTCGACCGGGGGGGAGATAGCAGCCAACGTCGTGGCGAACTGCACCACCGGCTTCCGCCTGCTGTCCAGCTCGAACCTTACCTTCGTCCACAACAACTTCGAATTCGATGGGGGGTGGACCATCGCCGCCGGCTCGGGGGACCTGCATTGGGACGGGGGCTACCCCATCGGCGGCAACTACTGGTCGAACGCGACCGGCTCCGACACCCACTCGGGGCCGAACCAGAGCCTCGCCGGCGCCGACGGGATACTCGACCGGCCGGTCGCCATCGCCGGGTACGGCGCAGACCGATACCCCCTCGCAGTCCCGTGGCAGTCTCCCAGCATCGTGGTCGTCGCCAGGGGCCTTCCGACCGGCACCCTGTGGTCGGTGAGCCTGCGGATCGGCGGCTTCGGGACCGGCAGCGCCGATCTCGCCACGAACGGGAGCGAGCTTTCCTGGGCGATCCCCTACGCGGCCTGGGTGCCGGTCAGCTACCGGGTGGGACTCGTTGCCGGCTACCTCCCTGCCTCCGGTTCCGGGCAGTTCACGACCGACTCCGGCGTGTTCACCCTCACCCTGATCTTCGCCCCGTTCACCCTTCCGGTCACCTTCGTCGAGCGCGGCCTAGCCAACGGCACCAACTGGTCGGTGACGATTGGGACGACGAGCGTCTCCGGTATCGGGCCGTCGCTCAACTTCATGCTGTCCAACGGAACGTACGCCTACGCCCCGGGGGCGGTCCCCGGGTACTATCGGCTCGCCCCCGGCACGCTCACCGTCTCCGGTGGAGCGGCCCATGTCCTGGTCAACTTCACTGCGGTCGACTTCTACCTGGAGTTCGTCGAGTTCGGGCTCGCGAACGGCACGACGTGGCAGCTCGCGTTCGATGGCCTGACCCAGCGTTCGACCCTCCCCGCCCTCGAGTTCTCGGTACCGAACGGCAGCTACGCCTACCGGGTGCTGGCGGTCACGGGCTACACGGTCTCCCCGCCGAACGGTTCGGTGACCGTACGGGGTAACCCGGTCGTGATCCGGCTCGAGTTCACCTCGCCCCCCCCACCGCCTCCGCCCGCTCCGCCGCCGCCCTCCCATACGCTGGAGTACGAGCTGGCCGCACTTGCCGGCGTGCTGGCCGCGCTCGCCCTCGCGGGCTGGCTACGGGGGTACCGGCGGGGTCGAGGGGATCGCGGCGAGCCCCCGGCCGAGATGGTCGAGGAGAACGAACCCGGCCCGGCGGCCCCGCCCGAGGCGCCGCTCGACCCGCTGGCCTAGTCGCGGGCTCCGCCCGCCGGCCGGCTGCGGAACGGGGCCTAGTGGATGCTTGCCAAGACCGGGGCGACCGCCGGATCGTTGGCGACCGACCGGGGCTGTCCGCCGTTCTCGTAGACGAGGAAGGCCAGTAGGTCGTCGTAGGCCGGCCCTATGGCCGACCAGGCGATTCCGCTCCCGTTCCGGGCCTCGCTCGCGAGCTGCGTAGCGGTCAGGTGTCCGAGCGCCCCCGGGTCCACGAGAGTGCCTTGATGGAAGAACTGCCCACCGATGACCACGAACGGGATACCACCCAGCGGATTGTAGGCGCTGGCGTAGGCCATCTCCGTGCAGCTGTCCAGGCTGGGCGACTCGATCTGGGTGTCGGAGAGCGCCTCGTGGGCGTTGAGGCTCACGTACGGGCTCGAGACCTCGAGCGCCGGCAGCACCACGCTCGGGGTGTTCGCATAGCTGTCCGTGGGGGAGGAGTGGTCGAAGGTGATCGAGCTCACATTGGCGACCCGTTCGAGAGCGGCGAGGACCGCCCAGCTGGAGGCCGAACAGTACGGGCAGGCGACCGAGCCGTCGAAGAAGAGGACCGGCGCGCCGCCGATGGTCCATAGGGGAGCAGTGACCCGCTCCCAACCGCCGGGCTCGCTGGTCGTGAAGGGCGTCAATAGCGGGCAGTGGTTCGCGAGCGCGACGCCGGCGAGCAACCCCGGGGCGATCAGCCCCACGGCCAGTCCCACGGCCGCGGTGCGCCGGAATTCGGGCGTCCACTTCTTGGGGGTCCGCAGGAGGCCGAAGCCGAACAGAAAGGCGGCGATCAGCGCGAGGAAGATGAGGTCGGGTTCGGCCGGCAAATAGACGCCCGCGGGAGAGGGCAGGAAGTAGGCGAGCAGGACCCACGGTCCGAACAGCGGCAGGAGGAGCCAGCCGAAACGCGCGAGGCTCCAGCGGCGCCGAGGAGCCGGAACCGCGAGCGGTCCGTCGCGCGTGCGCGGCGCGCCGGACGGCTGAGCCTCCGCCACGAGCGGCCCAAAGTCGGCGCGTAGAAGGCGCCTGCTCCCGCGCTTCCCGTCGGCGCGGGACCGCCTAAGTAGGGGGTCCGGCGTGGGAGACGGCGGTGCAGATCACCTTTCTCGGGACCGCGGGCTCTTGGCCCACAAAGGAGCGCAACGCGAGCGCGATCGCGGTGGACACCGAGCGCGAGCTCCTGCTCCTCGACTGCGGGGAAGGCACCCAGCGCCAGCTGTTCAGCTCCAGCCAGTCGTTCATGCGCGTGCGCCGCGTGTTCCTCACGCACTTCCACGGAGACCACTTTCTCGGGCTTCCCGGACTCATTCAGTCCATGTGCCTCAATCATCGAGAGGAGAAGCTCGACATCTACGGCCCACCGGAGAGCCGGGAGGTCGTGAGCCGGATCCTCGAGCTCGGCTACTTCACCCTCCGCTTCCCGGTCGAGGTCCATCCCCTCGAGCCCGGCTCCACCGTCGAGCTTGACGGCTACACCGTGCGAACGGCCCGGGCGCTCCACCCGGTCCCCTCGCTCGCCTACCGCCTGGAAGAGGGAGCGAAGCGCGGCCGATTCGATGCGCCCAAGGCGAGGTCGCTCGGGATCCACGGCGAGGCGTTCGCCGAGCTGGAGGCAGGTCGACCGGTCACCATCTCGGGACGGACGATCCTCCCGGAGGAGGTCATGGGGCCGCCCCGCGCCGGCCGCTCCATCGTCTACTCGGGCGACAGCGCCCCCTCGCCCGAGGTCGAACGGCTCGCGGCGGGCGCGACGGTGCTCATCCACGAGGCCACGACCGGGGCGGAGCTCGAAGCGGAGGCGAACGAATGGGGCCACTCCTCCGCCCGCCAGGCCGCGGCGATCGCGCAGGCCGCGGGAGTCGGTACGCTGTTCCTCACGCACTTCTCCTCCCGGTACAAGGAGCTCGAGCCGCTCGAGAGCGAGGCGCGGGCGCTCTTTCCGGGCGCGCACGCCGCGCGCGACCTCCTGGACCACCTGATCCGCCAGCCATGATCCGGGCCGAACTCCTGCTGAGCGGCTTCGCCGAAGTGGCGACGCTGGGAACCGGAGGCGTTCCGCGCGCCGGCGCCGCCCAGCGCGAGCTTTCGCTGTACTCCGACGCGTCGATCGCGATCGACCGGGGACGGATCGTCGCCCTGGGGGCCCGTCGCCGGGTGGCGCGGACGGTCCAGCTCCGACCGAACGGCCGGACGGTGGAGAGCTCGGGACAGGTCGCCCTGCCGGGCTTCGTCGACGCCCACTCCCACCTCCTGTTCGCGGGGACCCGTCATCGAGAGATCGAGGCGAAGCTCGCCGGCGCCGACTACGCGACGATCGCCCGTTCGGGAGGCGGCATCTACTCGACTGTCCGAAGGACGCGGGCTGCCTCGGCATCGGCCATTATCGCCGGGTCGCTCGCGCGCCTGCGGGCGCTGGCCCGCTCGGGCGTGGTCGCCGCCGAGGTCAAGAGCGGGTACGCGCTCTCCCACGCCGGCGAGCTCGACCTCCTTCGCCTCATCCCCCGGCTCGAGGAACGCTCGGGGGTGCGACTCGTCCCGACCTACCTCGGGGCGCATGCGCCCCCGCCGGGCCGCTCACGGCCCGGGTACGTACGGGAGCTCACGGAGCGCACACTTCCCGCCGTGGCCGCTCAGCGGCTCGCTCGGTTCTGCGATGTCTTCTGCGAACCGGGCTTTTTCTCACCGGCGGAGAGCGAGCGGATCCTCCGACGGGCGGCGCAGCTGGGGCTCGGGCTCAAGCTCCACGCCGACGAGTTCGCCGACTCCGGCGGCGCGGCGCTCGCCGCGCGGCTGGGGGCGACCTCCGCCGACCACCTGCTGTCCACGCGCGCCTCGGGACGACGCGCCCTCGCCCGCGCCGGCGTGACCGGGGTCCTCCTGCCGGTCACCCCGTTCGCGTCGCTCTCGCGCCTCGTCCCGCCCGGGCGCGAGCTCGTCGACGCCGGAGTGCCCGTCGCGCTCGGGAGCGACTGCTCCCCGAACTCCTGGGTCGAGTCGATGCCGGTCGTGCTCGCGCATGCCGTCTACCGCGGGCGGCTCACCCCGGCGGAGGCGATCACCGCCGCGACGGTGAACGCGGCGCATGCGAGCGGGCTCCCGCCCGGCACCGGCACGCTCTCCGTCGGTGGCGCGGCCGATCTGCTCGTGTTTTCCGGGCACGCCGCCGAGGAGATCCCGACCCGGTTCGGCGCGCTTCCGGAGCAGATTTATCGTCGAGGAGAGGCCGTTTTCTCGACGACAGTCCGAGAGTAAATTCAAATAGGGGGGCCCATGTCGTCGACGTGAGGCGCCAAAATGGCGGAGCGTGTTGGTAAGGAGCAGGTCTCGCGGGAGAAGGGGTACCTCTACTATCTGGGCAAGGACGGCTACCTCTGGAAGACGCCGACGAAGCTGAACAAGTCCGGCAAGAAGGCTCGCGTCGGCACGGAAAAGATCCCGCGCGCGAACGGCTACATGTACTTCCTCGACAAGAAGGGGTACGTCGCCCGCGCGAAGATGAAGAACGCCTGAACCGGCTAACCCCCTCTTTCGAACCCCTCCTTCGGGAGGGGTTCCCCCACTTCTCGACGTTCGTCGAACTAAGAATTAGCTAAATTTGCGCCCGGGTTGCGCACGAGCATGCGACGCGGTCTGTTCATCGGAGGAATCGTCCTAGCGATCGTGGGGATACTCGCGCTGGGCGGCGGCTACGCCATCCAGCAGACGGCCACGACCACCAGCGTTCCGGCGGGTTCGGCCCTCTCGCTTTCGCCGACCGCCATCGGTAGCACTCCGGTCACCATCACCTGGAGCGGCGGATCGGCCGGGACCATCGTCTATCTGACCACGGCCTCGCCGAGCTGCCCGCCGGCGAACAATGTCACCTCGGGGAGCGGCGCGAGCGGGACTCTGAAGGCGACGCTGAGCTCGGGCACGACCTACTCGGTCTACGCCTGCGGAGGTTCGGGAGCGATCTCGATCAGCTACACCACGAGCGGGTTCACGATCCTGATGGTCATCGGCGTCGTGCTGCTCATTCTCGGCATCGTCCTGGCCGTCGTGGGACGGCGCGCGAAGCCGAAGGTGAAGAAGGAGCCGGCCTCCTCCGCGGTACCTACAGGCGAGCCGCCGGCCTCGTAGGCGATCCGGCCTCGGATCGTCGAAGCTCCGGTCGCCCCGGGCCCCTGGCGAGAGGGCCCGGGGGCGGTAGGGGAGCTCCGTCCGAGAGCGGTCCCGACGGAAGCACGCGCATGGAGCAGGGCATGGTCACGCCGCATTCGCCGCAGAAGCGTCCCTCCTCGGTCTCCCACAGGATCGCGCCGCACCGGTCGCATTTTCGGGGGTCGTCGCTGTCGTACCGGCAGGGCATCGCCCGGCACGAGGCACTCCGGAGCTTGAAGCCGGCCCGGACGCGCCTCCGGAACGGCCTCGGCGTTCCGGTCACCGTTCGTAGCGCGAAGTCCGACCACCGGAACTTATACCGGGAGCACGTGGGGCCGCCGAGGGATTCGTTGACCGACCTTCCGGCGAGCGGGCGCGCTCTCGCGCCGCTGGCCGGAACACCGCGGACTCCCGTCGGCGACCGAGGCGTTTCTCGACCCCCCGAGGGAGCTCAAGAGCCGGAAATCGGTACGGCAAGGCTAAGACATCCGGGCGAACGGCGAGCGTCCGCGCGGTTGACGAACCCAGTTCGAGGAGCATCATGGCCCTAGCACGCAAGCGGAGCACCCCCCTGGCCGACGAGACAGCGTCGCCCCCGGCCGACCGGCCGGGGCGGGAGCCGATCCCGGTCCCGCGGCTCACGCCGCGAGGCAAGAGCGCCTTCGACACCGTCGGCTGGAAGCGCCACGATGCGCTGATCAAGGGGGCCGACGGCTCGACGATCTTCGAGCTCAAGGGGGTCCGGGCGCCGGCGAGCTGGACGGAGACCTCCATCAACATCGCCGCGTCGAAGTACTTCCGGATCATCGCCGGGCGCCGCGAGGACTCGGTCGAGGGGATGATCCGCCGGGTCTGCCACTGGATCGGGCAAAAGGGCCTCGCCCTCGGCTTCTTCGACACGCCGGAAGAGGCGAACCAGCTCGAGGAGAGCCTCTCCTACCTCATGGTCCAGCAGATGGCGGCGTTCAACTCGCCGGTCTGGTTCAACGTCGGGGTCCGCGAGCCGCCACAATGCTCGGCCTGCTTCATCCAGGCCATCACCGACGACATGGAGGCGATCCTCTCTCTCGCCTCGAGCGAGGGCCGCCTGTTCAAGGGCGGTAGCGGCACCGGCACCAACCTTTCGCCGCTGCGCGGCAGCCACGAGCACCTGGCCGGCGGAGGGATCGCGAGCGGCCCGGTCTCGTTCATGCGCGCCTTCGATGCGCTCGCCGGCGTGATCAAGAGCGGCGGGACGACGCGGCGCGCCGCGAAGATGGTGATCCTGAACATGGACCACCCCGACATCGTCGACTTCATCGACTGCAAGGTCCGCGAGGAGGAGAAGGCGCTCGCGCTCATCCGGGAAGGGTACTCGTCGAACTTCGACGGCACCGACCCCGACAGCGCCTACGCGTCGATCGCCTACCAGAACGCGAACCACTCGGTGCGCATCCCGGACAGCTTCATGGAGGCCGTCAGCCGCGACACCGAGTGGCGGACCTACAACCGGACCGACCACTCGGTCGCCGGCACCTACCGCGCCCGAGAGCTCTGGCGCAAGCTCGCCTACGCCGCCTGGCGCTGCGGCGACCCCGGCGTCCAGTACGACGACATCACCAACGATTGGCACACCTGCGCCATGACCGGGCGGATCAACGCCTCGAACCCCTGCTCGGAGTACCTGTTCCTCGACAACACGGCCTGCAACCTGGCCAGTATCAACCTGATGCGCTTCCTCGACGCGAAGGGCGCCTTCGACCTCCCGCGCTTCCGCGAGGCGGTCCGGACCCTCATCCTGGCGATGGAGATCCTCGTCGACGGCTCGAGCTACCCGACCGCCCCCATCGCCCAGAACTCGCACGACTACCGGCCGCTCGGCCTCGGGTACGCCAACCTGGGCTCGCTCCTCATGCACTACGGGCTTCCCTACGACTCGGAGGCCGGCCGGGCGCTCGCCGCGAGCGTGAGCTCGATGCTCTCGGCCGAGGGCTACCACATGTCGGCCGAGATCGCCCAGCGGATGGGCCCCTTCCCCGGCTACGACCGGAACCGCTCGCCGATGCTCCGGGTGATGGGCAAGCACGCGGCGGCGGCCGAAAAGGTCGCGACCTCGGACGTCCGGATCGCTCCCTTCGCCAAGGAGGCGGCCGAGCGCTGGCGCGACACGGTCAAGGCCGGCGAGCTCTGGGGCTACCGCAACGCGCAGATCTCGGTCATCGCCCCGACCGGCACCATCGGGCTCCTGATGGGCTGCGACACGCTCGGGCTCGAGCCCGAGCTCTCGCTCGTGAAGGTGAAGAACCTCGTCGGCGGCGGCCAGCTCCGCATGGTCAACCGCACCGTGGAGGAGGCGCTCGAGTCGCTCGGGTACTCCGAGGCGGAGCGCCAGGCGATCCGGACGCACCTGGAGAAGACCGGCGCCATCGACGGCGCCCCCGGCCTCAAGCCGGAGCATCTCGCCGTCTTCGACTGCGCGCTGGCGATGGTGCCCAACGGGCGCACCATCTCGCCGATGGGCCACCTCAAGATGCTCGGCGCCGTCCAACCGTTCCTGTCCGGCGGCGCGTCCAAGACGATCAACCTGCCCAACGACGCGACCGTCGAGGACATCGAGCGGATCTACGCCGAGGCCTGGCGGCTCGGGGTCAAGTCGGTCGCGCTCTACCGCGACGGCTGCAAGGCCTCCCAGCCCTACGAGACCGGCACCGGGAAGTCGGCCGGACCGGCCGGGGTGCGCGGGGCGGTGCGCGAGAAGCTTCCGGACCAGCGCCAGGCGATTACCCACCACTTCCAGGTGGGCGGCCACGACGGCTACGTGACCGTCGGGCTCTACGCCGATGGCCGGCCCGGCGAGATGTTCTTCCGGGTGACCAAGGAGGGCTCGACCGTCAACGGGCTCATGGACAGCCTCGGGATCTCGATGTCGATGGCGCTCCAGCACGGGGTGCCGCTCAAGGACCTCGTGCGCAAGCTGGCGCACATGCGCTTTGAGCCGGCGGGGGCCACCAACAACCCGAAGATCCGGTTCGCGAAGTCGATCCCCGACTACGTCGCGCGCTGGCTCGCCGTCGAGTTCCTCACCGAGGAGGACCGGCGCTCGATCGGCCTGGAGGGACCGACCGAGGGCAACGGCAACGGCGGTTCGCACGCCGCGCCCAAGCCGGCGGCCCCCCCCAGCACGGTGAAGTTCGAGACGAAGCCGCTCGACGCCTTCGGCGACAGCGGCGAGGCCAAGCCCGGCGAGATCACCGAGGACTCGCCCTCCTGTGCGATCTGCGGCGGCATCATGGTCCGCAGCGGGACCTGCTACGCCTGCACCGTCTGCGGCTCGACGAGCGGCTGCTCGTAGCCCCCGCCCTACGGCGGGGGCCCTGCGCTCCGCTTAGCCCGCGACGAGGCGGTCGGCCGCCGCGAGGTGGAGGTCGGCCTTGCCTTCGATGACCTCGCTGACCCGGCCGGTCGCGTCCACGACGAAGGAGACGCGACGCGCCCGTCCGCCGGGGCCGAGCACGCCGTAGAGCTTGGCGACCGCTTTGTCCTGGTCGGCCACGAGCGGGAACCGGAACCCGTACTTGTCGCGGAAGGCGCACTGCTTGTCGACGCTGTCGGTGCTGACGCCGACGACCTTGATCCCCTTGCCGGTGAGCGTCTCGAGCCGATCGTTCAGCCCCTTGGACTCGATCGTGCAGCCGGGCGTGTCGGCTTCCGGGTAGAAGTACAGGAACACGCGCGAACCGCGTAGCGAGGCGAGCGAGAGCTTCGAGCCGTCGTCGATCGTGCCGGTGAACTCCGGGGCCATCTCTCCTTTGGCGACCATCCCCGAAGGACCGGTGCCGACCTAGATACCGTTTCCCCGGGCCGGAGACGCCTGCGACGGCAGTGGCGCGACGGTCACCTAGCGGTTGAAATCCCCCGCCGTACTCGCCGCGACGTGTCGGCTCCCGCTGTCTCGGCCGTGGGCGGTGGGCAGAGGCTCGAGCCGAAGCGGGCCGCCGAGCTCCTCGGGATCCTCGCGTCGCTCTGCTTCATGACCACCTACGTCGAGACGATGGTCGTCCCCGGCTTCGTGGTCTTCCAGAAGTTCTTCGATTATCCCCCCATCCCGACGGTCGCCTGGATCCTCTCGGCCTACCTGGTCGTGGGCACTGTCGCGACCCCGATCTTCGGCAAGCTGGGGGACCTGTACGGGAAGCGACCGATGCTCATCATGGTGGTCGCGATCTACGCCGCGGCGGTCTCGGTCGCGGGCTTTACGCCGGACATCGCCAGCCGCCTCGGGATCAGCCGGCTGAACGCGATCTACCTCCTCATCGGGGCCCGCGCGGTCCAGGGCGTCGGCATGGCGATGTTCGCGCTCGCCTTCGCCATGATCGGCGATGCGTTCCCACCGGCGCGCGTCGGCTCGGCCCAGGGCATCATCTCGGCGATGTTCGCTGCGGGGGCGGCGGCGGGCCTCTTCGGCGGCTCGTACCTGACCTACACCTACGGCTGGCAGTTCACCTACCACACGGTGATCCCGCTCGCGGCCATCCTGCTGATCCTCGTCGTGCTACGGGTGCCGAGCTTCGCCGTCCGGTTGGGTCGCAAGCTCGACCTGCCGGGCGTGAGCCTGCTCGGCGCCGCGCTCACCACCTTCCTCGTCGCGCTATCCCAGGGGAGAGCCTGGGGCTGGGCCAACACCAGTGCGATCACGCTGGGCTCGGTGCCCTTCGGGGTCCCCGAGCTGTTCGCCATCAGCGCGCTCGCGACGATCGGCTTCGTGCTCTGGGAGCCGCGCAGCCCCTACCCGGTCGTCGACTTCAAGCGGCTCACCGAGCGGAACATCGCGATCTCGAACGTGGTCGCGGTGCTCGCCGGCACGAGCATGTTCCTGTACTTCGTGGCGATCACCTACGAGATGCAGGAGCCCTCGGTCGGGCTCGGCCTCACCGTGCTGCAGTTCGGTGAGGCGGCGGTGCCGAGCGCCATCGTGGCGCTCCTCCTCGCCCCGCTCGCCGGCCGCTGGGTGAGCGTGAGCGGG
>DASYZY010000144.1:0-6098 GCA_035945735.1 Thermoplasmata archaeon | reverse complement strand
GGCGGCGAGCGTAGCGCTCGCCGCGCCCATGGGCGGGAACACGACGAGCAGCAGGGTCCGCTTGTCGCGGGCGCGGTCGACGAGCGGTGCGAAGAGGAAGGTGCAGGAGTAGACCCCGTACTCGATGAACAGGACGAGCCCGGCGACCAGGAGATTCCCTGACAGGCCGTAGGCGAGGAAGAGGACCGAGACCGAGTAGACGGCGTAGCCGGTGCTCGCGAGGCTCGAACTCGTGAGATACAGGAGATAGCGCCGATTGCGGGCGAGGGCGCGCCAACCCCCGCGGGCATGCTCCTCGCGTCGTGGTCCGGGAACCCCCGTGGCGGTCGGAAGCTCGGCGGGTGCTGACAGGATGGAAGGCATCGCGGGGATCGGCGCGAGGGTCGACGCCGGCCCCGCTCAAGAACCAGACCGTTCAGGAACGGTCGCTACGGCGCAGCCTCCGGTAGGAGCGGGTCGGCCGCAAGGCTTCATCCGCCCGATGGCCGTGCTCTGCCAATGCCTGAGCGTTGGCCCGCGGCTCGCGACCTGATGACCTCGAGCCCGATCACGCTCGCCCACGACGCCCCCCTTTCGGAAGCGCTCGGCCTGATGCGGGGTCACCGGATTCACGAGCTTCCCGTGATGCGGGGCAAGCAGCTGGCCGGCATGATCACCTTCGAGGCGATCGCCCGGCACACGAATCTCTCCCTGGCCACCAAGGTCGAGCATCTGATGGTGCTCCCCCACCTGATCACCGAGTCCACCCCGCTACCGGAGATCGCCGAGCGGCTGCTCGCCGCAGGACTACGGGCGGCGCCCGTGGTCGGCAAGCGCAGTGAGCTCGTTGGGGTCATCTCCCGGACCGACCTGGTCCGGGCGATCGCCGAGACCGCCGCCGCCTCCGCCCATCGGGTCGAGCAGATCGCGAGCCCCATCTCCTCGACGGTGAACGAGGGCGAGCCGGTCGACTCGATCCTCTCCCAGGTGCGCACGCTGGAGGAGCATCCCCTCCCGGTCGTCGACGACCGCGGCATGCTCGTCGGTGCTATCGGCGTTTCGGACCTCGGTCGGGTGCTGTGGAAGCCGGTCTCCGGAGGCAAGCGCGACGCCGAGCGCCACAAGAGCGGCGCGGGCCACGTCCGGGCCATGCCCGTGAGCACGATCATGAACGCCCCGGCGGTCACGATCGCCCAGGGCTCCACCGCCGCAGCCGCGGCGGCGCTGATGACCGAGCACCGCGTCTCCTCCTGCTTCGTCGAGGAAGGCGGCAAGCCGGTGGGCATCGTGAGCCAGATCGACCTCCTCGGGCTCGCCGTCGGCTCCGCCCCGGCTCGGGCCGGCTCGCCCACCTCCGACGTCTACGTCCAGATCCAAGGGCTGCGAGGTGCCGCCGACCCGGAGACGCTCGCCGAGATCGACCGGCTCATCGCCCAGGGGCTCCACCGCATCTCGCGGCATGTGCACCCGGTCCTGCTGAACCTGCATGTGAGCCCGCACGCCACGCACCGCTCGGGCAACGCGACGGTGCAGGTCCGGCTCCACACCGACCGGGGCATCTTCTACGCCTCCGACACCGAGTGGAACCTATTCGCCGGGATCGCGGCGCTGATGGACGAGCTCTCCGAGCAGGTCCGGCACACCCACGACTCCGGGCGTCGCCAGCGGCGCAGCGAGCTCAACCGCAAGCGCACCGACCTCGACGAGATGCTCGGCGAGCCCGAGGTCGAAGCGCAGCTGCGCGGCAGCGGCCCCGACGCGGAGTAGGCCATGATGCCGGGCGGCCGGATGAACCCGCGCCAGCTCCAGCTCATGATGAAGCGGCTCGGGATGACCAATGAGCCCATCGAAGGGGTCGAGGAGGTCATCATCCGCCTCCGCGACAAGGAGCACTACCTGCTCAAGCCCGAGGTCGCCATCCTCACGGTGCAAGGCGTACGCACCTACCAGATCGTGGGCGAGACCACGATCCGGACACGCACGGCCGCGGGCGCCGCAGTACCGGATCTATCGGTGCCGGCCGGCGGCCACCCGGCCGCCCCCCCCGCTCCGGTCGGCCCTCCCGAGGAGGACGTGACGCTCGTCATGGAGCAGAGCGGCGCCGACCGCGAAGCGGCGCTCGAGGCGCTCCGCGAGACCGATGGGGCGCCGGCGGAGGCGATCATGCGCCTCCTGTCCCGTCGTGGCGGCAATGGGTGAGCCGCCTATCGCGCAGGAGTGCGTCGAAGGCTACCTGTTCGCCTCCACACCGCTCCGGCTACTGATCCTAAGGCGACCACCGTCCCGGGAACGGATCTGGGTACCGGTGAGCGGCAAGGTCGAACCGACCGACCGAGACTTCCCATCGGCGCTCCGGCGCGAGCTCCTCGAGGAGACCGGCTTCTCCTCGTTTCGGCGACTGTTCGATATGGACTGGCAGGTGGTCTTCGAGCGGAGCCCGGGAGTGCACTGGCGGCTCCACGGTTTCGGCGTCGAGCTCGACCACCCGCTGCCCCCGCGGTTGAGCGACGAACACGAGGCGTTCGCATGGGTCTCGGTCCGGGAGGCCCTCGAGCGTCTCCACTACTCCGACAACCGCGAGGCCGTGCTCCGCCTTCTCGGGCGCGTCGCGCCCGAGCGCGTCCCGGCCGGAAAGGCTTAGCGCCCTCGCCCGCTGGATCGGCGGTATCTCGTGGACGACTCGTCGCTGCCGATGGCCAAATGGGCACCGGCCCGGGCGGAAGCGGGGCAGGGTTACGCCCCGGCCGGCCAGTACGCCCGATTCGATTCGGTGCTCTTCGAGGCGCTACGCCGCGCCGGTCACCGCCGCCTCGCGCTCCAGCTGCCGGCCGGCCTGGTCCGGAACGGCGCCGACCTGGCCGCCCAGCTGTCGGAGGCGACCGGGGCCCGTGTCGACCTCGCCTCCCGCAGCTGCTTCGGCGCGTGCGACGTTCCGGAGCGGGGAGAGGTGCCGGGCGCTGAAGCCGCCGTGGTGCTCGGTCACGCCCCCATCCCGAACATCCGGCTGCCGCTTCCTACGTACTTCGTCGAAATGCGGGAGGCGGGCGGCAACCCCGCTCGCCTGGCGGAGATCGTCCGTGCGGCCGGCCTCCCGCGCCGGCTCGGTCTCCTGGCCTCGATCCAGCACCTCGACCTCGTACCGCCGTTGGTGGAGGAGCTGCGGAACCTCGGCTGGAGCCTCCGCACCGCCCCGGGAGACGGTAGGCTCGCCTACGACGCTCAGGCGTTAGGATGCAACTACTCTCCGGCGGAGAAGCTCGAGCCCGAGGTCGACGGCTTCCTCTTTCTGGGGACCGGCACCTTCCATCCCCGGGGTCTCGCGCTCGCGACGCGCCGTCCGGTCTGGCCCCTGGACCCGCTGCGGGAGGAGCTCGAGCCCCCGATGGACCGCGACCGGATAGTGCGGGAGCGGCTCATTCGGGTCGCGCTGGCCCGAGACGCGAAGCGCTGGGGCATCCTCGTCTCCTCTTTCGCGGGCCAGTTCCGCGGCGCCATGGCCGAGTCGCTGCGCCTGCGGGCCGAAGCTCGGGGCCGGAGCGCGACGGTGGTCGCGTTCGGTCGGCTGGACCCGGCCGACCTCGCCGGCCGCGCCTTCGACGCGTACGTGAACACGGCGTGCCCCCGGATCGCGACGGACGATGCTGCGAGCTACGAGCGGCCGGTGCTGACTCCCCCCGAGTTCCTGATGGCCATCGGGGACGAGCCGCTCGAGACCTATCGGTTCGATACGTTCCGTTAGCGGCCCCGAGCTCGACCCGCTCTCTTTCGGGCCGGGGTGCGGCGCACGGGTCGCTGCCCAATTGCGCGAAGCCACAGCTCGTGCAAGCGTCGGTCGGGGCTCAGTTCGGGGTGGAATGTCAGGCCCCAGATCGACCCCTTCCGGACCCCGACGACCTCGCTGCCGTAGCGGGCGAACCGCTCGACCCCGGCGCCCACGGCGGTGAGCCGGGGGGCCCGGATGAAGACGCCCGGGAAGGGCCGAGCCAGTCCCTCGACCCGCACGTCGGCCTCGAAGGAATCGGCCTGCCGACCGTAGTCGTTGCGCCGAAGTGCCACGTCGATCACTCCCAGGGGTTTGGGGTCGTCTCCCGCCCGGCTCCGGTCGACGCGCTTGGCGAGCAGAATCAGGCCGGCGCAGGTGGCCAGTACGGGCAGGCCGTCGCGGATCCGCGCCTCGAGGGGTTCGCGTAGGTCGGTGACGTCGAGCAGGTCGGAGATCGACGTGCTCTCGCCGCCGGGCATCATGAGGGCGTCCACGCCCTCGAGGCCGGCGCGGTCCCGGACCATCGAGACCGTTTCTACGCCGGGGAGACCATCGATCGCCATCGCCTGCTCGCGGTAGTCCCCCTGCAGGGAGAGAACGCCGACCTTCACGAGGCGGCCCCGCGCCGGAGCTCTTCGAGGATGTCGCGCGCCCGGTCGATCCGGATCGCGTGCTCGCTGACCAGGCGGCGGACCACCGCATCGACCTCGTCGGTCCGGGCGCCGGCGGTGGCGGCGATGTTCCGCGCGTGGAGCTCCATGTGGCCCCGCTGGATCCCCTCGGTGGCGAGCGCGCGCATCGCCGCGAAGTTCTGCGCAAGGCCAACCGAGGCGAGCACCTGGGCGAGCTCGGCGGCCGACTTCACGCCGAGCAGCTTCACGCTCGCCTTCGCAGTCGGGTGGACCGCCGTGGCGCCCCCAATGAGACCGACGGCCATCGGCAACTCGATCGAGCCCACGAGGTCGCCGTTCGGGTTCTTCTCGTAGGTCGTCAGGGGGCGGACGATCCCGCCCTTCTCGGCATGGAACGCCGCGTAGGTGTGCGCGCCGCTCTCGACCGCGCGGAAGTCGTTGCCCGTGGCGACGACGACGGCGGAGATGCCGTTCATGATCCCCTTGTTGTGCGTCGCGCAGCGGAACGGGTCGACGAGCGCGAAGGCGTAGGCGTCGAGCATCGCCTCGACGACCTCCGGGCCGCTGCGCTCGCCGTCGGCGAGCTTCTCCTTCGGAAAGACCGCGCTCGCCCGGGCGAGGCGGAAGACGGCCAGATTTGAGATGATCCGGAGCAGCGCGCGGCCGCCCGAGAGCCGGGCGAGCGTCGGGGCGAGCGCCTCGCACATCGTGTTGACGGCGTTCATGCCGCCGGCGTCGCGGGCGTCGACGAGGAGGTGGACGATCAGCATCGTTCCCCGCGGGCTCGGCACGATGCGGACCTCGACCTCCTTGGCCCCGCCTCCGAACTTGACCAGCATCGGGTCCTTCGCATTGGCCGCCGCGAGCAGCGCGTCCCGCTCGGCGAGGATCCGCAGCCGGGCCGCGGCCGGGTCGTGGACGTCGAGGAGCTGGACCTGCCCGATCATGATCGGCGGGGAGGTCTGGGCGGTGAAGCCGCCGGAGGAGCGCGCCACTTTGGCCGCGTTCGACGCGGCCGCGACGACGCTGGGCTCCTCGATGGCCATGGGCACGAGGTAGTCCTTCGCGTTGATCCGGAAGTTCGTGGCGATGCCCAAGGGCAGCGGGAAGCTCCCGACCACGTTCTCGATCATCCGGTCGAGGACCCCCGGTCCGACCCCCGGCGGGAACTCGTAGGCGGCGATCTCGGCCTCCGAGAGCCCGGCCCACTCCTGGAGCTTCTTGCGACGCTCCTCGATGGAGAGCTTGTAGAAGCCCGAGATCTCGGAACTGCGCGCGTCGCTCACGGGGGGCCACCTTCCGGCTTCTTCTCGGAGGGAGCCGCGGCCGGAGCCGGGGGCGGCGCTCGCGCGACGACGACTCGCGCCGGGCGCAGCAGCCTGCCCATCGTGGAGTAGCCCTGCTGGACTACCTCGCTGACCGTTCCCTCCGGGAACGACTTGGACGCGGGTTCCTCCGCCACGGCCTCCATCGAATCCGGCTTGAACAGCTCGCCGACGCGGGCCAGGGCGGCGACCTCCTCGCGGTCGAGGAACCGGTTCCACTCCTTCTGCAGCAGCTCGAAGCCACGGCGGACTGAGTCCGTCTCGGGCAGAGAGCGGGTCGACTCACTGGCCTGGGTCAAGGCGTCGAACAGTGGGAGCAGCTCCCGGAGCACTAGCGCGCGGGCGTCCCGGCCGCGCTGCTCGCGCTCCCTTTCGGTCCGCTTCCGGAAGTTGTCGAAC
>DASYZY010000143.1:0-5779 GCA_035945735.1 Thermoplasmata archaeon | reverse complement strand
GGATATCGAGGTAGATGTCGAGCTCGGCTCCGGTCCGAAGATACTCGCCGGCCACGGCGATCGCGTCCTGGACCGAGGTGAACATCTCGAAGCCGGCGGCTCTCACCTCGGGTGGGGTCTCCTTCGGGGCCACGTACATGTAGCCGGGGCCGGCCGTGACCTGGATGGAGGTCCCCTGCGCGACCACCCGGTTCTGCTCGAGGGATCCGGGGTAGAGAGCGAAGGCCGACACCTCGGAGAATCCAGGAAACACCGCAAGGAGGGGATGGAGCCCCTCGCCGGCTCCTCGGTCGAACGCGAGCGGCACCGACGAGCGCGCCGGGTTCGTCGAATCGGCCGATGACGCTCGTGCCATGCTCACCTTCTCGCGACGGGGTCCGCCTCCGCCTCCTCCCCCCGGTCGTGCATCGGCCGCCGCCGAACTGCCAGCCGAGGCCGGGAAATAACGGGAGGCTCTGGCCCAGCCGTCCGAACGGGGAGCGACCGGTCCCCCCGGAGGGCGGATCGGTGGCCGCTCTGGTCTGAGGCTTCGGCACAGCCATGCAAGGGCGACTCGGAACCCCGAGACCGCCAACGAATTGGGGCGGTGGACACGGGGGGATTTGAACCCCCGACCTCTGCTTTGCGAAAGCAGCGATCTTCCGCTGATCTACGTGCCCAGCGGGGCGTGGCAGCCGGGTCCGGGATTAAGAGTTTGTCCGGAGCGCGAGCCGCGGCCGGACCGAATGGGTTTCCGCGGCGCCCGTTCGTAGGGGAGGGGCGGGGGCCGAGGGCGCGGGTGCCGGGGGCGCGGCAGGGAGCGCCGTCGGCCCCGCCGACTCGCCGGAGGAGCCTCCGCCGGGAGGTCGCGCCGCCCCGGGTTTCACGCTCTTGCGACCCCGAACGAGCCGGAGCACGCGGTCATCGGCGTCGTAGCGGAACAGCTCGGCGAAGCGTCCCCAGTTGATCACGTTCAGCTGCAGATCGTCGGCGGGCGCGGTGGTGAAGGCGATGAGCCGATGGACCTCCTCGTCGGAGAGCTGGTGATCGGGGGCGCTTTCGAGCGCGCGGACGAGCGCCTTGAACAGCGTTGTGGTGAGCAACTGGTCCCGGACGACGCTCTTGCGCTCGCGGATCGAGGAGGCGACGAGCTTCCGGCCGGTCGGCGTGAAGGAGACCCTCGCCTCCTTGACCTTGACCAGCCCCAACGCCTCGGCGAAGTCCACCGCCGGGAGGATCTCGTCGATCTCCAGGTCGAGGTCGTCGGCGAGCCGGGCCAGGTCCTCGTCCCCCTTGTGCGAGTCCAGCAGGACGAGCAGGCCCAACATCTCGGTGGGCGTGCATTTGGGGTAGGGGGTGGGCACGTTCGGACTCTCCCGTTCGACGGTACGGACCCGTACCCGGGGTTCGCAGGATAAGGGTTGCCGTGATGCCGAGGTACCGTCCCCCGAGCGTCCTGTCGTCGAGCGGGACGCGGTGCCTTGGCTCGGGGTCGTCCCCCAGCGGACGGGACGCGCTACGGGGGGGTCCGAGGAACCGTCGGCCAGCCGGCCTACCGGCTCGCTGTCTTGCGGAGCTCAAGCTGCCACGAGATCCCGTACCGATCGTCGAGCCAGGCGAACAGGGGGCTGGACGGGTACGCGGCCAGCGGCATGTGGACCTTTCCGCCCTTCGAAAGCTGGGTGAAGAGGCGGGTGAGCTCCTCGGCCGAGTGGAGCTCGACATAGAACGAAAACGCGGGAGAGAACGCGAGCTTCTCGTCCCCCTGGGTCTCGCTCGCCATGAACCGCTGACCGGCGAGGGTGAACGCCGCACGCTGCAGTTCCCCCGCCGGGACCTGCTCCCCCTCTCCGTGGCGCACCAGATACTCGAGCTGCGAGTCCGGGAACAGCGAGAGGTAGAATCGGATCGCCTCCTCGGCCTTGCCGTACTGGGCACCGGAGAAGGTCAGAAACGTCGTGATCGTCGCTCGCCCGGGACGAGCTCGCGGGGGCCCCTCTCGCGCCATGCCGTTCCGAAGCGGGGCCCGACTATCACGTCGCCTCCGTTGGGGATCGGGGGGAGACCTCCGGCAGCGGGCAGGCCGAGAGCCTACGCAGGGTCACCCCGGATGGGATCTTCCCGCCGCCGACCGGAGCGCCCGCGGCTCAGCCCGGGGTCGCGGCACCCGTTGCCGGAGCCCGGAGCGGTTGGTTCACGCTGCCTTGCGTGATCAGTTCGTAGACGTAGTCGACCAGGTCGTAGAACTCCTGGCTCTTCCGGTCCCGCGGCCGCTTCAGATTGATGGGGACGCCGGCGAGGACCCGGCTCGGCCGGTGGGACAGGACGATCATCCGGTCGGCCATGGCGATCGCCTCCTCGATGTTGTGGGTCACCAGAACCACGGCATCGGGCGGCAGCCCCGGATCTCTCCACAGTTGCAGGACCTCCTCGCGCAGGCTCTCCGCGGTCAGGGGATCGAGGGCCGAGAACGGCTCGTCCATGAGGAGGACCGCCGGCTCCACGGCGAGGGCCCGGGCGAGTCCCACGCGCTGGCGCATGCCCCCCGAGAGCTCGCGGGGGTACGCCTCCTCGAAGCCGACGAGGCCCGTGACCGAGATGTACTTCTCGACCTGCGCTTCCCGCCGCGCCGGTTCCCACCCCAGCGCCTCGAGACCCAGCCCGACGTTCTCGCTGACCGTGAGCCAGGGGTAGAGGGCGAAGTTCTGGAAGACCATCGACATGTTCCGGATGACGGAGGTGACCGGCTGGCCCCGGAACCGGATCTCGCCGCCGCTCGGCTTGTCGAGCCCTTGGATCAGGCGGAGCAGCGTCGACTTGCCGCAGCCGGAGGGGCCGACCAGCGCCAGGAAGTCGTTGTCGGCCACATCGAAGCTGATGTCGGCCATGATCGAGATCGTGCCGTGGTGGCTCTCGAAGCTCTTGGCCACATCCTCGATCTCGATGAGCGCCACGCCGGTCTCCTAATCGATCCGGTACTTTTCGATGGCCTTGCGGTACATCGGCTTCCACAGGAGCTCGTTGAGCGTGATCACGGCGATCACCAGCGTGAGCAGCGCGGTGACCATGAGCGGTAGGCCGGCATTGTTGGGCCAGTACAGCCCGACGTTGATGAGCTCCCCCACCCCGAGCACCTGCAGCGAGTGCGTCGCGCTGTAGTGGAGGTACTCGGCGATGATCAGCGTGTTCCAGCCTCCGCCGAAGGCGGTGATCGACCCGGTGACGAAGGCCGGGAACAGCGCCGGGAGGAGGACCCGGCGGTAGTACACCCTGCGCGGCAGCCCCATCGAGCGGGCCGCCTCGTCGAGGTCCGGCGGCATGCCGCGCAGGCCCGATAGGATGTTGAAGAACAGGTACCACATCATGCCGGTCACGATCATCACGATCGCCGCGCCCTGGAAGCCGAAGTAGGGTAGCAGCGCGAAGATGAACAGCGGGAAGAGCGCCGTCGCCGGCACGCTCGCGACGATCTCGACGGCGGGAAGCCCGAGCCGGGCGACCCTGGGCCGGCTCGAGATCCAGATCGCGAGGGGCAGGGCGATGGCGAGCGAGACGAGGTAGGCCGAGCCGACGCGCCCCATCGAGTAGATCAACGCGAGCGGCAGCAGCCGCATCTGGGCCAGGACCGCCGGCGCGATCGGGACGGAGTAGACATTGTAGATCGCGACCGTGATCGAGATGAGGAGCAGCCAGACCACGACGAGGATCGCCCCGAGGACGACGGTCCGGCCGGCGGAGCTGAGCTTCGAGGCGGACTCCTCCCGGAGCCGGGGTCGCGGCACGAGGGTGCCGACCTTGAGGAAGGGGGTGCCGACGCGGCTCACGCCGGTCCGGACGAACCGCGCCACGGCGCCGGCGGCCCGGCGGAGCGGGACCGGAGGCCCGCGGCGGGTGATCGCTCCCTCCGAGGCGCCGCTCGGCGCGGTGTCGTAGCGGAACCGTTCGGCCCACCGGCTGAGCGGCCGCCACAGGAACACGTCGAGGCCGGCGATGAGCGCGATCAGGAGGATCAGGCCGGCGACCAGCGCGTCGGTGTTGCCGAGGCTCGCCGCGTTCAGGAGGAAGCTGCCGATGCCCGGCAGCACGGTGGAGGAGCTCGAGACCGAGATGAACTCGGCCGCGACGAGGAAGTACCAGCCCGCCGTCCACGAGAGGATGGAGTTGTAGACGAGCCGGTTCGCCGTCGCCGGGAAGATCACGCGGCGCATCCGTTCCCAGCCGCTCAGGTGGAAGGAGTCGGTCGCTTCCTTGAGCTCGTTCGGGATGGTCTTGATCGATTCGTACACCCCGAAGGCCATGTTCCAGCTCATCGAGGTGAAGATGAGGAAGATCGAGGCGAAGTTCGGGCCGATGATGCTGTTCGGTCCGGTGAGCCCGACGAAGAACACGATCGCGACCGGGAAGAAGCCGAGGATCGGGACCGACTGGAGGATGTCGAGGATGGGCAGCAGGATCCGTTCGGCCGTTCGCCGGGTGGCGGCGAAGTAGCCGTAGCCGAGCGCAAAGGCCAGCGACATGCCGTACGCGCAGAGCATCCGGGTGAACGACGCCGCCAGGTCGAGCGAGGCGGTCGGCAGCAGCGCGCCCACCCCACTGGCGCCGGGTAGGAGGCCCAGCGCGAGGGTCGGACCGCCGAGGAACAGGGCCGCGCCGGCGAGCATCGGCCATCGGATCGTTCGGCCGGAGCGAGGCGCCCACGGATGGCGCGGAGGATGGAAGGCTGCTGGTCCGGACACCGATGGCCTCACACGGTCGGCGACTTCCGCCCCGCCCGCTCGGACCAACGCTGCGCCGCCTTAGGATGGGTTCGACCTCCTACCGGTATAATTCGGTGCGGTCCGTCGGGAACGCTTATACTCGCAGCCCCGGTCGGCCGGCCGTAGCCCCGTAGTGTAGTGGCCAATCATGCGAGACTCTGGATCTCGCGACGCAGGTTCGAAGGACTTCGGCGTCGCTGGCGCCGAGGGCCGAAACTCCTGCCGGGGCTACTCGCGGGCCCCGGCGCTCCAGCGACTTCCTCTGCGGGGGTGCTCCAGCTCGGCCAATCGACGCCCTCTACCGGGGGCGCGGGCCAGCGAGGCAGGGCTTAGGACCCTGTTGCCTAGGGCATTCGCCGGTTCAAAGGCGCGGCGGACGCGTGTCCGCGCGCGGGAACTCCGGCCCCCCGCAGTTCTCGTTCCCCCGCCGGAGTAGCGGAGCGGGGCGGGCGTGGCGATCTCCTCCGTCCGAGCGCCGGAGGAGCTCCTCGGGCTAGCGCCCGAGGCGGCCGACGAGCTCCTCGACCGGCTCGAGGCGGAGGTGCCGGTGTCCGGCGGTAGCTTCGATCTGCCCGGCCCCCCGGCCGTCGAGGCGATCGTCTTCGGCGACACCCACGGCGACTGGCGGAGCACCCTGGCGGCGGCGCGTCGCTTCCTCGACGCGCCCGGGGAGCGCTGCCTCGTGGGGCTCGGTGACTACGTGGACCGCCCGCCGGGGGACTGCCCCAACGGCTCCGTGGCCAACCTGCTCTATCTCCTGCAGCTGCGGGCGGCCTTCCCGGATCGCGTCTACCTCATCCAGGGCAACCACGAGACCTCCCGGCGGTTCCCGGTCGTGCCCCACTCGCTCCCCGAGGAGGTCGACGACCTGTGGGGGCCCCAGGAGGAGCGGTACACGCGTCTCATGGGCCTCGCCGAGCGCGGCGCCTTCGCTGCGCTCTCGCCGAGCGGCGCCTATCTGGCCCACGCGGGCTTCCCGATGGAAGGCGCGGCGCGCGAGTGGCGCGCGCGCCTGGCCGAGGCAGCCGAGAGCGCGGTGCTGG